>JBJTMN010000432.1:0-3641 GCA_046070545.1 Ferruginibacter sp. | reverse complement strand
TTCACGCCTGCCGTTGGTTTTATAGGTGTGGTTACATTTACTTATACGTTAACAGATAATGGAACACCGCCCCAGGTCTCTGCACCTGCAACTGCAACTATTACCATTGTAGCTCCTCCGGTTAATCATCCACCTGTTGCATTAAATGATAACGAGACTATCGTCATGGATGAAGCATTGTATAAAAATGTGCGGACCAATGACTATGACCCCGATCAAAATGATCTCACGATTCCTGTAATCACTATTGCTCCGCAGCATGGTACTGCCCAGGTAAATTCCATAAACGGGCTTATAGAGTATACCCCCAATCCCGGCTATTTCGGAACTGATGTATTAACATACCAGATCTGTGATATCATTTCATCAAATCCGGCCACCTGTTCACCTTCAGTTGGCGCCTGCACAACCGCAACATTAACCATTAACATTAATATCCCTAATGGTACTTATGCTGTGAACGATGAAAACAGTACCTGGATCAATACAGTAGTAAGCGGTGTAACTATCATCAATGATTTTGACCTGGAAAGGGATGCTATCATTTTTGGAGGATTTATAGATAATATGGGAGTTGCCAAAGTATCAGGCAGCATTACTGTAGGTGGTTATGCTGCAAACGGAAGCCCTGTTAATAATGCAGGTACCCTGGCCATACAGGCAAGCGGTGCCTATAGCTATACGCCTGCTTCAGGTTTTACAGGCTTTATGAGGGTACCTTATATTATTTATGATAACAAGGCCAACCCTGCAACTGATACCGGATACCTGGCCATCACAGTGAGCCCTTTATTAACGGTTGCAAACAGTTTGATAGCCAATAACGATGAAGATATCACCTACGGACCTTCGATCAGCCGAAATTTGTTTGAAAATGACCGGGAAGCTCATGCCTATACATTTAAGGTAACTGGTTTTAGTTTTGATAGCAATGGTGATGGCAATCCTGATCAGAATGGCACCCTGGGAGCCACCGTGAATATCGGGGGATTAACCACGACTGACAAAAGTGTAACCAATGCGGGCTCTTTTGTTTTAAGCGCCGGTGGCAACTATACCTTTACACCGGTTGCGGATTTCCATGGAACAGTTACGCTTAATTATTCAGTTTGCGATAATACCAACAACCCTTATTGTGGAACCTCTCAACTGCAAATAAAAATATTGCCCAATGGAAACGGCGCTGCCAATGATCCGCCATTTGGAGGCGATGATTTTGAATTCACATACAGGAATCTTGGCAAGAGCGGCACTTTTTTCAATAACGACCGGGAGCCAAATGGTAACCCGATCAGTTTCCTGGGTGTTACTATTAACCCGGCAGGTCCTAAAAACCTTATTCAAACAAAAACTACCTTAAAAGGCGGCACCGTCAATTTTTATTCGGATGGAACATACCTGTATACACCTCTCTTTAACTATACGGGACCAGATCTGATCACCTATTCACTCTGCGATGTTACAGCTACTGCTCCCCAACCGATCTGTGCAGGTGTTTCTTTACACATGCTGGTAGCCGAAGTAGGTAGTGTTTTACCTGTTAGCCTGCTTGATTTTAACGGCAAACTGAATGGCAGTAAAGTTGACCTTTACTGGGTAACCACCAATGAGATCAATGCCGGAAATTTTGTGGTGGAGCGCAGTACCGACGGAATAAACTTTACAGCCATCGGAAACCTGAAAGCAAAAGGGATTGCAGGCAGTGTTGAAAATTACTCCCTGACAGATCCAAACCCGGTGAATGGCGCAAATTACTACCGCCTGAAGATGATTGACAAGGATGGAGCTTACACCTATAGTAAGATCACCATCATCCGTATTACCAATGGTAATGTACAGTTGGTAACACAGATAAGGCCCAATCCATTCACTAATTATGTGGATATGTATATTACACTCACCAAAACTACGCCGGTCGATTTCAGGATATTTGATGAAGGTGGCAGGCTGGTTTTTCAAAAATCGGTAAAAGGTAATAAAGGTTTCAACTGGTTTACTTTACGTGACATTGATAAATTACCAGCTGGTATGTATTTGCTGAAGATCATTACAGATACGGATACCATTGTAGAAAAACTGGTAAAATAATTTTCAGAAATCATTCAAATAAAAGCCGTTCATTAAAAATGAACGGCTTTTTAATAATCAATAAAAGTTGTGGATTATCAGGCTTCTGATTTCTTTTCTTTTTTTTTCTCTTCTTTCTTTAACACAAACCTGATCTTTTCTCCTGTTTCATCCATTTCGGCAACCATCACATCTCCGTTCTTGATATTCATATTCAATATCTCTTCTGCTAACGGATCTTCCAGGTATTTTTGAATGGCCCTGTGCAATGGCCTTGCACCAAACTGCGAATCATAGCCTTTATCGGCAATAAAGCTTTTTGCTTCTGCTGTTAGCTCCATGGCCAGGCCAAGGTTGGTAAGGCGTTTGATTACCCCTTGCATTACAATATCAATGATCTCGAAGATATTTTCCTTTGTTAAAGAATTGAATACAACCACATCATCGATACGGTTCAGGAACTCGGGGCTGAATGTACGTTTCAATGCTTTTTCTATAACTGCTTTGTTATTTTCTTCAGCATTTTCAAGCCTGTTGGCAGTTGCAAAACCTACTCCTTCACCAAAATCCTTTAACTGCCTTGCGCCAATATTGGATGTCATAATGATGAGAGTATTCTTAAAATCAACTTTACGGCCCATGCCATCGGTCAACATTCCATCATCCAGTACCTGTAACAGAATATTGTAAATATCCGGGTGCGCTTTTTCAATCTCATCCAGCAGAATTACGCAATAGGGCTTGCGACGTACTTTTTCAGTTAGCTGTCCGCCTTCTTCGTATCCAACATATCCCGGAGGTGCACCGATCAAACGGCTTACGGTGAATTTTTCCATGTATTCACTCATGTCGATCCGTATCAGCGCATCATCACTGTCGCCCATATGCCTTGCCAAAGAGCGGGCCAATTCGGTTTTACCAACACCGGTAGTCCCCAGGAATATAAACGATCCGATGGGGCGTTTGGTGTCTTGCAAGCCGGCACGGCTTCTTCTAACAGCATCGCTTATGGCTTCAATGGCTTCTTCCTGACCTACCACACGTTTGTGCAATTCATCTTCGAGGTGCAGTAATTTTTCACGTTCGCTTTGCAACATTCTGGAAACCGGAATACCTGTCCAGATGGCAACTACACCTGCAATATCTTCGCTATCCACTTCTTCTTTGATCATTTGAGAGCCACTTTGTTGCATTTCTGCCAGTTTGCTTTCAAATCCTTTGAGCTGAATTTCGGCTTCTTTGATTTTTCCGTAACGAATCTCTGCTACTTTGCCGTAGTCGCCATTTCTTTCTGCTTGCTCGGCTTCAAATTTGTAGTTTTCAATTTGTTCTTTCACCTTCTGAATGCCTTCCACCACTTCTTTTTCGCCTTGCCATTTTGCTCTAAGGTCGCTGCGTTTGTCGGATAGCTCTGCAATTTCTTTGTGTAATTCTTCCAGTTTTTTCTGGTCATTCTCACGTTTGATGGCTTCGCGTTCAATTTCGAGTTGGCGGATTTTACGTTCTACTTCATCCAATTCAATGGGCATGGAGTTGATCTGCATTCTCAATTTTGATGCAGCTTCATCCATTAA
>JBJTMN010000431.1:0-3592 GCA_046070545.1 Ferruginibacter sp. | reverse complement strand
CACGGTATTATAGTCCAGGGCTAATGCACCCAACCTGGTCAATTCAGGGATATTATACAAATATTCTGAATTGTACCTTGGCCTGCACCTGTATACCAGTTTGCCATTGTTGGTAGATATTAAGTTTGAGCCCGAAGGTGGTGTAAAGCCTGCATAAACCTGGTTTCCTGTTGCAGGGTCAATATCTGTATAGTGAAACTTACGCATGTCTGTCCAGGTTTGCTGCACACCCCAGCCGTATAAGGCTATATATTTCTGCAACATGATCTGTGATAAAGTTAAACCGGCAGGCGTAGCAGGCACAACAGCTGTATTTGCCAGATATGCTGCTTTAGAAGCAGGGGTAATGGCAACTGCTGCAGGTACGTTTTGCGGATACGTTGTAGTGATCATATCAAAATTGAGGCTGATACCGTTTGTATAGGCAGCAAGTGCCAATGGCTTGTCGCCTTTGCGGTAAGCTGCTTCGGCAATGATGAATTGTATTTCAGAGGCAGTCATCATTGGCCATGGGCTGGTTTTCTGATACAGGTACCTCGAACTGTCTGGGCTTGAGGCCAGGGTAGAGGATGGTGTAGGATGTCCCCAGAAATTTTTTGGGTAATCGTTGGCACTCAGGCCTCCGGAGCCCAGCCATACAGTGAATCCTTTAAAGGTTCCGTTCAGGTTTTCACGAAGCATATAATACCTGCGTGGATCAGGTACACCAGAAAAAGCCTGGGCATTATTGCCCGACATCAGATCGGCAATATAGGATGACTGCCTGATGGCTCCGATGTTTCCCCTGAATGGTCCGAAATAGTTATTTACTGCAGATGTTAAGCCACCGGATACTTTCACTGTAGCATTGTCGGCATTTGTAGCCAATGACAGGTTTGCATATTTAATAGCAGAATCTGCATAACCTTTTGAAATAAAATCAGATTTGGCACTAAGATCAATATAGGAACGGGCCAGGATACCATAAACGAATTTCTTCCATTTGCTTACATCTCCGTTGTAAAAATAGGCATCACCAATAGCCAGGTTGGCCTGGCTTACAGCTCCGTCTGTTCTGTTTAAATAACTTAAAGCACGATGGCATATTACTCTGCAACTGTCGTAAAACTCAGGTTGTGTATCATACTTGAATTGTGTAAGGCTTGTATTGAACGCTTCCTTTAAAATAGCATCCCCATAGCAGTTGGTAAGTTCCAGCCAACCCCAGGCCCGTATTGCATAACCAACCCCTACATAATCCCATTTTTGCTGTTCGGTACCCCATTCAATGATCCTGTTCACATTGCCTCCATGGCCATAATACACAGCTGCCCATAGGCCACCTGTGTTATCACTGGAGGTTCCGCCCGGAAAACCCATCTGTCCATACAATTCACCACTGGTTTGGCTTCCCCAGTATTGTATATAGCGGCCCAGCAAAATGCCATCGGCCTGTACTCCATAACCGGTTCCTGCCGAGGAGAAGAACGCTGTAAATCCTCCAATAACGCCGGGCAATATGGTTTCAATAGGAACAATGACCGGCGAGTTTGGATTTAAATAGGCGTCATCAATTTTTTTCGTACAGGAGGATGCAAAGGCGAGGCTCAGCACTCCCAGAAAAAATATGGGTTTTATCAATTTATTTTTCATACAAAAAAATTTAAAATTTACTGTTTTTGTTAATCATTAAAAACTGGCTTTTAAACCAAAACTCAACCCGATCGGAGTAGGGGCATTTCCCAGATCCATACCATAACCGCCTACACCTAATGTGCCGGGGTTGTTTGCATTGATCGAAGGATCTGCACCTCTGTAATTGGTGGAAAGTATCAGGTCACTTCCGGTTACGAAAAAGCTCATGGCTTTTAAATACTTAACACGCTTTGTAAGTTTTTCCGGCACCCTGTAGTTTAATGTAATATCCCTTAACCTGAACCAGTTTACATCTTTTTCAATGAACTCTTCATCCGGCATGGTTGTATAGTATGTACTCAGGAAATTAGGAATAACTACAATGGTGTTTTTTGTAGGGTTTGCAGTGTTTTGTAAACCGTCGTTCAGAACACCATCCACAATGATTGCATTATTACGGTTTGCAGTCCTGGCACTCTTACCAATACTGGTCAGTACCTGGTCTGTTCCGTTATAGATATCACCGCCAACTTTCAGATCCCATAAAAAGCTTAAGCTCCAGTTTTTATACCTGAATGTATTCAGTGTTCCCAATGTAAAATCGGGGTTTCTGTCGGCAATCAGCTGGTTACCTGCATTAACCAATGGCAGGCCATTGGAAGCATTGATAAGGATCTGCCCTGCATTGTTACGCTGATAGGTAGACCCGGTGATGGTACCGGTAGAATTACCTCTTATAAGTCCGCCCCGTACATTTGAAATGTACGTATCTGAATTATAGTAGTCGTTATAAGGTCCGATTGATTCAGGCAATGTTAACACCTTGCTCCACATGTGCGAAAAATTGAAATTAATATTCCAGTTAAAGTTTTTCTTTTTTACCGGATTCACATTCAGGGTGATCTCAACGCCTTCATTACGTAATGAAGAAGCGTTTGTTGTATTTAAAACGGCTGTGGTAGCATAACTGGCCCTGAAGTTCTGGCTTATCTGTTTTGTACAAAGCGTATTATAGTAAGCAGCTTCCAGGTTTATTCTGCCATTAAGGAATCTCATTTCTGTACCTACTTCATAAGTAGATTGTCTTTCAGGAACCAGGTCGGGGTTATTATTTGTGAAACTATAAGTGAACGTACCGCCAGGGTTGGTAGAACTGCTTTGGTTTGGTACAAAAACCCTCTGGTTGCTATAAGGATCATTCAATCTGGCAGTATTTGCCAGCGAAGCCCTCAGTTTAAAGTAGTCCAGGATATTTCCTTTTTTAAGTACCGGGAATATGTCTGATACAATTAAACTCATACTTGCTCCCGGGTAATGATAGTTGTTGTTTTTTGGAGGAATAGGAGAGGCTTTTTCAAAGCGCTGCGAATAAGTAAGGAATACCACATTTTTATAACCCAGTGAAACCTCACCAAAATAGGCTATTTCTCTGAAGATTTTCAAATTGGGCAAACCTGCACTAGCTGCTCTCTGCAATCTTTGTCTTGAACCAGGTGCAGTAAGATTACTGTCTGTCGGGTTGTAACCGGTGACAATATTTCCGTTCTTATATAATTTACCGGCAACGATTGAATCAGCAATCCGGTTGCCTACTACAGCATACTGCTGTGTTTCAAAATCCTGCCACATGGTACCTACCAGTAACCTGCCGCTAAATCCTTTCCAGTCTTTTTTTGCACTTGCAGTAATGGTATGGTTGTAACCTTTGTATGTTGTGTAATAATTTTCAAGTGTACCTAATGTAGATGCTACCAGGTAAAAAGATTGCGGATGTATCAGGATATATCCATCAGTCTTGTAGGTATCATAACCAAAGCGGCCGGCTAAGCTGAGCCATGAAGTGGGCTTAATGTCTATACCCATTGTTGCGATCCAGCGCCTGGTTATATCTCCCATGATATTGTTTTTTGAACTCCAGATCGGGTTATCAAAATCAGAGTTGGGATTGGCATTAAACAAAGTAAGTTTTCCGCCATAG
>JBJTMN010000430.1:0-2122 GCA_046070545.1 Ferruginibacter sp. | reverse complement strand
AGGCTCTTTCCGTTTCATAAAACACACCAAACGGACGTGGAAGATGGCCTTCCATTCTTGGGTCATCAAACATGCGGATCAATATCTGTGCTTTGTAAAAATCCTTTTCATCATGCACCCAAAGATCATCTGTTGATGCGCATGTTTGATGACCCAAGAATGGAAGGCCATCTTCCACGTCCGTTTGGTGTGTTTTATGAAACGGAAAGAGCCTGCTACGAAGACAGCATGACCATGCAGATAGATGAAGTAATTGCTAAAAAAGGAAAGGGTGACCTGGATAAATTGCTGAGGGGGAATGAGACCTGGGTGATCAACTAAATTTCTTTAATGAGATAGGTAGCTCCGGAATAAACCGGAGCTTTTTTATTGCCTGCATATTCTTTTAATGATTGATGCATGATCTGGATACATTTTAACCAGTTCTTCTGCCTTTGCTAATTCAAAATCTTCAAAATCAAAACCCGGGGCCACCGTGCATCCCACAAAGCTGAAAGAAGAGCCAGGCGCAGGTTCACTGGCAAACCAGCAATTGGCCGGAACTACAAACTGAAAACGGTCTCCACTCAAAAAATTGTTTCCAAGCCTGATGGTTTCAAGGTTGCCATCTGCATGAATGACGTGAACCAGTAAAGTATCGCCTGCATAAAAATGCCAGCATTCATCAGACTTTATTTTATGGAAAGCAGAAAAATCTCCTGCTTCCAGTAAAAAATAAATAGCAGTTGAAAAAGTACGGTCGCCTGATAATTTCTCAGCCAATGCGCTTGCAGGGATCGTTTCTGCAGAACGATAGGTCTCTTTGAAGTAACCACCTTCCGGGTGCGGAAGCAGCTCAAATTTTTCTATTAATTGTTTAACTGTAGCGGATGACATAAAAGAATATAAAACAATGACCCGCTGCAAAGCGGGCCATTGCATGTAATAAATTTTAGAGAAGGCCTTTAGTTAACAGGTATTCAGCGATCTGCACCGCATTGGTAGCAGCACCTTTACGCAGGTTATCGCTCACGATCCAGCAGTTTAAAGAGTTGGGCTGCGTTTCATCCCTTCTGATCCTTCCTACAAAAGTATCATCCTTATCATAGGCTGTTAAAGGCATAGGATAAATGAAATTGGCAACATCATCTTTTAAAACAACACCCGGGGCTTTGCTTAAAATATCTCTTAGCTCTGCCAGGTCAAAATCATTTTCAAATTCAATGTTCACGCTTTCGCTATGCCCGCCCATGGTTGGTATGCGTACACAGGTAGCGGTAACTTTTATTGAATCATCACCAATGATCTTATTGGTTTCCTTCACCATTTTCATTTCTTCTTTGGTATAACCATTCTCTAAGAACAGGTCAATATGCGGGATTGCGTTTAAGTCGATCGGATATTTGTAAGCCATCTCTCCTTCAATACCCCTGCGTTCGTTCATTAACTGGGTAACCGCTTTTACGCCGGTACCGGTAACACTCTGGTAAGTGCTTACCACCACTCTTTTTATTTTGTATTTATCGTGCAAAGGTTTTAACACCACCACCATCTGTATGGTAGAGCAGTTGGGGTTGGCTATGATCTTGTCTTCTTTTGTAAGTACATGGGCGTTTACTTCGGGCACCACTAATTTTTTGGTGGGGTCCATGCGACAGGCACTTGAGTTATCAATAACAGTAATACCGGCCGCAGCAAATTGAGGAGCCAGTTCCAGCGATGTACTTCCGCCTGCAGAAAAAATAGCCACATCCGGTTTGGCAGCAATGGCATCGGCAGCGCTTACGATCTTGTACTGCCTGTCTTTAAAAGTTATTTCCTTACCAATACTTCTTTCCGAAGCAACCGGAACCAGTTCATCTACCGGAAAATTCCTTTCGGCCAGTACCTGTAACATTTTTGTGCCTACCAGTCCGGTAGCACCAACTACTGCAACTTTCATATTTTGTTCCCCCCTGTCTCTTTTGAAAGAGATTTTTTAAGTTAAAAAAAAACCTTCCCGTTTTAGGAAGGCCTGTGTAATTATATTTTGTATAAAACATTGATACCCCCCAATCAGTTAAAAGGTTTCTTAGAATGTTTTATGTGTTTAATTGTTATCATTTGCGTGGCAAAAATAATTACAAACTGTTATTCAGCCAAA
>JBJTMN010000429.1:0-8488 GCA_046070545.1 Ferruginibacter sp. | reverse complement strand
ATGTTGGATTTAAGTTGGTTGGGTAAAAGAAATTCGGGAATGTATTGGGAATGCTGGCAGTTGTTATTGTCTGTGGCATCATGTTATAACTTACAATACTGGCAGCTGTTGCTGCTGGCAAACTACCAGATATAAAACCCGAAACAATGGCATCAGGAGTACCTACAGGTACAGCACCACCAGATGCTGCTGCCACAAACTGCCTCATGGCTGCGTTGTTCGGAACAAACATCGTAAAGATGTTTGATTTGGTATTGATGGTTGTTAACAGACCACTTCTTACGATCATCCTGTAATACAAACTGTCATCAGCAATAGTTGCAATGGTTTCGCCCAAAGCTGGTGTGGATGGTGTAACAGTAGCAGGTACTGCAAACTGCTCCACATCTTTATTACAGGCAGATAAAATAAACATCATCGCTGAAAAGGCCAGCAGAAAATGAATCTTAATCCCTTTAGTTATATACTTCATAATTAAAATTTTATTTGTTATTTGATTGATCAATTTATGCTGAACGATTAATAAATATTATATCCAAAGCTCAGGTAATATAATCCACCAATCTGGGAATTACCTATTGCATTATAATAATATTGATTTAATAAATTGGTAGCGCCCAGCTTAATAATTGATTTATTCGCTTTTGGCAGTTTTAAGCTAACCTGTGCATCCAGTGTTTGTACCACTGGTAAGTTATCGGTTGCAAAATCGCCCTGGTACAGGAACGCTCCCTGATAACGGTACGCCACATTGAATCCTAAACGTTTGCCCGGTCCGAAACCTGAGTTACCAATATTAACGTTGGCTTTGTATTTGGGAGAGTTGAAATACGCAACAAAATTGCTTGGAACATCTTTCAAAATATCTGAAGCCACGTTGGCACCAATGGTGAAATTCCATGGCAGCCTGTAATCCAAACTCAAACCAAAACCATATGATTTTACTTTATCAGTAGAGTTTACAGGAATTGAATACCTGTAACCATTGAGGGTATCAGACAATGCGATAGCACCAGAACCCACTTTCTGAACAGTTACTTTACGGCCTAAGAAATCTTTGTAAGTACCATAGTATCCGTACACATCCACCAGCAATTTACCCTGCATCATCAGCCCTTTAAACCCTGCTTCAAAAGAAGATAAAGATTCAGGTTTCAGATCCACTGGTGTAAACTGAACGATATTGCCTGCCCTTAATGCATCAAAATCGTAGATCGGTTTTCCTGCAAAATTAAACAGTTCCCTGAAGCCCGGGTTACCACCAATCAGGCGCACATTGCTGCCCACGGCCAGGTTAATGAATTGCTGCTGGTTTGAAGGGAAACGATAAGCTGTCTGGTATGACAAGCGGAAATTATTGTTCTCTTTGATCTTGATCAATGCCGTTGCCCTTGGTGTAACCCTTCCTTTAAAATTCTCATTCTTGTCGTAACGGCCCGACACTGTGATATTCAGGCGATCCATGATCTTACGGCTTAACTGCATGTAAGCACCATATTCTGATATTTTTAAAGGCTTGATAGAATCAGCAAATAAAGTTCCTTCAGAATTCAACACATATTGTTTGTAGCTACCACCAATCAAAAGGTCTACCCATTTGCCGGTTAAATGGCTCATATTGTAGTTTCCTTCCAGGCTGTACAGATCAGACTTGTCCAGTAATAACGCACCGCCCAGTTTAATAGGCATTTTACGGATAGAATCGTACGCTTTGGTGAACTGTGCACTACCTGCAACCGGGCGTCCAACATCAGTAGCTGCACGGGCACCTGTATGTGCATCAGCATCAGTAGCGCCTGCTAACCTTAATGCTAAATATGTTTGAGAATATTGTGAGAACCATCCGGTAGCACCGCCGCTTGGTTTCCAGCTTTCGTTAAATAAGCGGGTTGCAACGGTAGTGTTATAAGATTCACCGGCATTTTCCTGGGTGGTATAAGCCCTTAAATTCCAGTACCTGTTATTGAATTCAAGTTTATACTGGCCCATTTTAAAATCTTTCAATGAATATCTTTCGCTACCAGTATACACTGTATTACCGGTTCCCCAGTAAGCAGCAAAAGTAGCTTCGGTATGTTTGGTAACTTTATAGTGTAAGGAAGCACCCAGTTTAAAGTTTACTGTATTCGGGTTGGTCACTTCTTTTTCGGTATATCCTGTACGTGATACATTGATAGGAGCTCCCCCGTTCAACGTATCAATAAAATTCTTTAAGAATGGAGCTGCAGTGGCGCCGATCGCATTTAAAACGGCACTCCTGATCTCTGCGGTGGTCTCATCACCATATACATTGATACCATCGTAGTTAGGATCTGAAGCCCTGGTGCCAGCTTTTACACTGCCACCGGTTGCTGCACGCTGGTAATCCCTGTAATCTCTTCCCTGCCAGTCTTTAGCCTGCAGTAATTCAGCATTGATCTTGAAAGCAAACCTGTCTGAAACTTTCTGAGCCCAGCGCATGGTCCAGTTGTGGTAAGGTGAAGCTGCACGCTGGCTGTTGGATCCTACATGCATTAAACCTTCTTTAACCAAAACGGATAAGCCCTGGTATTTGAAAGGATTCTTACTGTTGATCAGTAAAGTACCATTCATACCACCGGCACCATACAGTGCTGATGATGCACCGGATAAAAGTTCCATATTATCCACATCCAGTTCACTTAAACCGATAATAGAAGCAACAGAGAAGTTAAGGCCTGGTGCCTGGTTGTCCATTCCATCTACCAACTGGTTAAAACGGGTGTTACCGCTGCTGTTAAAACCACGGGTGGTTGGTGTTTTAAAAGTTAAGGAAGAAGTGGTAACATCTACTCCTTTTAAAGATGTTACTACATCGTAATAGCTGGATACCGGCGCATTGCGAATATTGGCCGCACTCACCCTTTCAATAGAAACCGGTGATTCCAGTATCTTTTGAGGAACCCTGTTGGCGGCAACTACAACCTCCTGGCCTAATATATTGGTAGGTTTAAAATCAACCTGTATTAAACTTGCTGAATTTGAAACAGTTACTTCCTGTAATTCATAACCTACCGAAGAAACCAGGAGGGTTACCGGCAGTTTTTTTACAGTTAATCTGAAATTTCCCTTGTCATCAGTAAAAGTACCATTGTCTTCCCCTTTTACTATAACTGAAACAGCACCCGATCCTTCCTTTGTACTGCTGTTCCTGACATTGCCGTTAATAGTTACATTCTGTGCAAAAGCCGCTATCGCAAGGATATTAGCCAATAAAAATGTAACCAAATAGCTTGTAACTTTTCTCATATCTCGTTTTTTGGTTTTAAATATTTAAGCAAAATAAGCACGTTATTT
Organism: Ferruginibacter sp.; assembly: GCA_046070545.1. Taxonomy (GTDB): domain Bacteria; phylum Bacteroidota; class Bacteroidia; order Chitinophagales; family Chitinophagaceae; genus Ferruginibacter. The sequence goes on along the minus strand of JBJTMN010000429.1, from coordinate 5,173 downwards.
CTACCTGAAAAATTTATTTTTTAGGCCTGTTAACAACTTATTTGATGCAAATGATTTGTTTTAAACCCGCCCTTGGTATTTTAGCTGTATGAAATCGTTAAAATTTAAGCAGCAAACGGGTTTTTACTCTGGCAAAGTAAGAGATGTTTATTCAATTTCCAACAATTATTTAGTAATGGTTGCCAGCAACCGTATTTCAGCATTCGACGTTATTTTACCACGTCCCATTCCCTTTAAAGGGCAGGTATTAAACCAGATAGCCGCCTATATGCTGAATGCCACCAAAGATATATGTCCAAACTGGCTGATATCGGTACCAGCCCCTACTGTAAGTATTGGCAAAAGATGCGAACCTTTTAAGATAGAAATGGTGGTAAGAGGTAACCTGACCGGTCATGCCTGGCGCACCTATGCTGCCGGCGACAGGGTCTTATGTGGTGTTACCATGCCCGAAGGCATGAAGGAAAATGATTACTTCCCCAATCCCATTATTACACCCAGTACCAAGGCAAGCGAAGGCCACGACGAAGATATTTCGGCAGAAGATATTGTTAAACTAGGACTGGCTTCAGCAAACGAATGGGAAACCCTGAGCAATTATGCCCTGCAATTATTTGCCCGCGGAAAAGAAATAGCTGCCAGACAGGGATTGATACTGGTGGATACTAAATACGAATTTGGCAAGATCGGTGATGAGATTGTGCTGATGGATGAGATTCATACACCCGACAGCAGCCGCTATTTTTATGCTGAGGGTTTTGAGGAAAGGCAGGTAAAAGCTGAACGCCAGAAACAACTGAGCAAGGAATTTGTACGTGAATGGCTGATAGAGAACAATTTTATGGGCAAGGAAGGACAGACAGTGCCCGAGATGAGTGACGCCTGGATACAGACCATCAGTAACCGCTACATAGAATTGTACGAAAAGATCATCGGCGAAAAATTTGTACCGGTTGAACTGAGTGATGAGGAGACAGAAAGACTGGTAATTGAAGCTTTGGAAAAGCTGATTTAACAAGGGAAGCCCCCAAATGATGATATGGATCCATGCACTCTCCATGCTTTAACCGCGGAGTAGCCATGCTTCAGCCTTGCCTAAATATCATTTTTTATAGAGTTCGTCCAACCTTGGCCTCAACCTTTTCTTGCTTTTATTAAATACCATCATACCCTTATCAATGCCCTTACGCAATTCAACCTGTTCCTCCAGAGGCAGGTTATAAACCGTCTGGCATTCAACCGTACAGCAGCCATCAAACTGCTTTGCACAATCCTCCCACTGTATAAAGAGTAAATGGCAGCCGTCATTCTTACAGTTTGTATGGGTATCGGCAGGTTTGCCGCATTGGTGACATTTTGCAATGATGTCTTCGGTGATCCGCTCCCCCAGCCTGTCGTCAAACACAAAATTCTTACCAATGAATTTTGTCTCCAGCCCGGCTGATTTTGCCTGCCTGGCATAATTGATGATACCGCCTTCCAGGTGATACACATGTTCAAATCCATGGTGCAGCATATAAGCGCTTGCCTTTTCGCAACGTATGCCGCCCGTGCAATACATGATGATATTCTTGTCCTTTTTATCCTGCATCATATCCACGGCCATGGGTAATTGTTCCCTGAAGGTATCGCTGGGTATTTCAATGGCTTTTTCAAAATGGCCCACTTCGTATTCGTAATGGTTACGCATATCAATCACCACTGTATCCTCATCCTGCAGCAGTTCATTCATTTGTACGGCATTCACATACTTACCCTTGTTTTGCATACTGAAGCCTGGATCGGTAATGCCATCTGCCACTATCTTTTCACGCACTTTAATTTTCAGCACCCAGAAAGATTTTCCGTCATCATCCACTGCAATATTCAGGCGGATATCTTTTAATGCCGGAATGGTATTGAGGTATGTCCTGAATACATCCACATTACTATCCGGCACACTGATCTGCGCATTGATACCTTCGGTTGCAATGTAAATACGGCCAAATACTTTTAAAGCATTCAACGCCTTATACATGTCATCCCTGAACAGTTTGGGGTCATCAATCTGAAAATACTGATAGAAAGAAATGGTTGTACGATGCTCTGTTTCTGCGTACAACAGCTTTTTTAATTCCGCCTGGGAAATACGATTGTGTAATACTGCCATAAATTTAATTTGATTCCGTTGGTAGCGGAAAATCTAAAAAGATTGGATGCTTGCAGGCAAACCAAATTGAACGGCAAAGATATTGATTAAAATTCAATTACAGGGTGATGGAACTGCGGCGGCTGCGGGAATTATTGCGTCCCAGGCTGCCTCCCAGTATACCCCCGGTGCCAATACGCAGGCCGGTTTTAACAGTTTTACCATTGGTATAAGCGGCTATAAAATCTACCCTGAATATTTTCAGAACATTTTCCAGCCCGGCAAAAAGTTCAACATAATTATTTTTACTGTTTACATATAGTGCATTGCCGCCGCCAACCAGGTTCCAGTTCAGGCGTTTGAACAAGGGAATTTTATTGGTGAGCAAACCATTGAAATGATGTTCCAGGTAACCATAGGTATAAAATGAACTGGTTGTGCTGTAATCGTAATACCTGGCCAGTTGAAAACTATTCACATACTCACTGGCTTTTAATGTACGATTGCCGGTAAAATGCTGGTAATCCTGAATAAATACTTTCCTGGTATTTAAAAATCCCCCGATTCCAATCTTATACTTTAACAGGCCGGCCAGTTTAAAATTCTTATCATCGCTGATGCTTAAACGCCATTTATCAAAATTCACATCGCTGCCAAATAAGCCGGGTATTCCTTTTGAATAACTAAGACTGAATGTTGGATAATTGGAACCCAGCGACATTTTACGGTTGGGGTATTGGATATATCGTTGCCCGGGTTTGATACTGATATCAAAACTTAGAATAAAGGCCTGGTGTGCAACAGAAGGATAGGGCGTGGTATCCTTAAACGCATTGTTAGGCGTAATATTCTTTACATTGTTCTTGAAGATTACAAAATCGGTCGTATTGTTAAGCGGTATCCTGTCTTCGTATAATGCGCCCACATTAAACCGAAGTCCGCTTTCATAGCGTTTGCTGAAATTCAACGATGCAAAATAATTTTCGTAGATCTTCAGGTAATTATCTCCGTACAACAATGTACTGATGGAATTGGCCAGCGGAAGTATGGCATTGTCTTTATTGAACTGGCTTACTCTTTTACCACCGGAAATGATCCAGGTCTGACGTTTTATTTTTTTATCGGTTTCCCAGTCTCGTGTACGGAAAATGAAATCGGCCCAGGCATTCAGGTGTGTATTGCTGAATCCATAACGAATGGAAGGTTCAAATGAAAAATTGGTCTTGATCCTTTTCATATACCGGTTGTAATAAGGATTCACATGCATCACCAAACCCTCTACAGTATTGTATTCCAGTCCCTGCAACAAGGGCTCCACGCCCCAGCTGTGATTACCATTCACTGTGTATCTTGTACGGTTAAGCCCCTTCCAGAAAATATCATACAACTTCAGTTTTCCTTGTTTTTTATTCAATGAATCAACCGATGCCTGGCTTTGTATTGAATCTTTATTTACCAGGAAAATACTATCCTTTACCTGGTAGTCGGTTTGCTCCTCAACTTCCAGGGGCATGGGCCTGATGGTATCCCAGTAAGTAACCGGTTTTTTATTGGAAGCAGTATCGTACTTCACAATGATCTTATCAAACCTGTTCTTTGCAAATACAGGGTTTATCTTATAATCGGAATAAACAGATACAAAGTTCCCGATGGCATCAATACCAAATTGCTTGAACGTAAAATTGATACGCTGGTTCTTCACACGCCATACATCATTACCCACCGGAACATGCAGTTGAATGATGTGCAGTGAATCTACAATTTCAAGCTGGGCGGTTTTGGTAAGTACCAGGTCAAGACTGTGAATGCGCCAGTCTCCGTCAGTAATGTTGATGGTTCCTGAAAATACAGGTTCGAAAGTGCGTCGTGGAATTACCTGAATGCTGTTGATCTCTTTTCCGTCTTCGTAAAAACTACCCAGGTAATGAAATTTATACATACTAAGTGCCGCATCAGCAATGGGTGATACAAAGCCCCGGGGATTTAGCCGGTCAAGGAAAACAGAAATATTGTTCTGGTAAAAACTGATGAATGTTGGAAAGGTAAAACCAAAGCCGTCACTGCCACTTACCCGGCTGCTCAGTACTTCCATTTTAAATTTATCGGGCTGCTGTACATAAACTTTAGCTACTGATTCGGACAGGTAGATAATTCCCTTGCGTGACGAATCGAGCCCCATATCCTTTACGTCTTCCTCTTTAATTTTTCTGCCCAGTATTTGTTTGGGCAGTTTACGCAGTTTCATCATGTCTTTGGTGTACAAGCCACACTCAAAACGCTGAACCTGTTCGTTATAAAATGAACGCTTTTTTATAGCCTGCCTCATGATCTCATAAGCAGGATCTTCACCGCTTTTCACCACCACTTCGGCCATCTCCAGCTGCTGTGCCGGGATAATGAAAGTAAGTTCTGCATCTTCTTTTTTAACGGTAATGATTTTTTCCTCGGTCTTGTACCCGATATGCTGGCAAACAACAGTATATGTGCCGGGAGCTACGGTGAAAGAAAATTTTGCTTTATCATTGGCGCTGGTACCTATAGAAGTGCCTTTTATGGTTACAGAAGCATAGGGCAACAGGTCGCCTTTATCTGAAAATACAGTACCGTAAATTTTTTGTGCTGATGTGGTATTGGAAAAGAGTATAAAGAGAAAAAGTAAGGTTTTGGGCATAATTTGTTTTGAGTTTAACAAAATTAGTACCGTTTTTGTTACATAAACTCTAAAAATTAACCGAACATCATTACTCAGGCTTTGCTTTTACGCAGATAACTGCCGGCCAACGCCGCAAAAGCAGCCACCAGTGCGCCTATCAACGCGGTAACCAATACCAGCATTAAGGGGCTGTCCATTTTTAAGATCAGCTGAGATACTTTATGCGCCAGCACATGATCATTGTTATTACTTATCCAAAAACTTAAACCACCCCATAACAGGAATAATGCAATAAAAGCAGTGAGAAAAGATCTGAAGGGTTTTTGTGGTATCAATGCTGCTATTATAAATGCTGCAATAGCAATGCTCCACCAGGGTAAAAACAAACACAT
>JBJTMN010000428.1:0-11329 GCA_046070545.1 Ferruginibacter sp. | reverse complement strand
CGGGAAACCAGGCGCTGCTTGATTTACCCAAATGGCTTACTGATGGCTATATGAGCTACCTGGCTCAAAACTGGAGTACAGAACTTGACGACGAAATGAAAAGCGAGATCCTAAGTGGTAACTACAGTAAGTTCAGCAAGTTCGCTTTTAAAAGGCCCGAAATTGCCGGCCATGCGTTCTGGTATTATATAGATGAGAAATATAAAAAAGAGAATGTAACCTACCTGCTTTATTTAGCCACGATCTATAAAAATCTGAATAAAGCCTGCCTGCAGGTTTGTAAAAAGAAATTTAAAGATGTACTGGCCGAATTTATGGACTACCAGGATGAAAAATATTCTAAAGACATTACCAAAAGAAAGCCATACCCCAAAGGAAGTTATGTTGATGGTTTTGACATCAGCCCCCGCCTGGATTATTTCCGCTTTAATGTAAACCCGGTCAAGCGCAACAATTCCTACGTGGTAACACAATTTAAAAAAGGGATTATTCGGGTTATTTACAATGATGAATATGAAAACAAAACCCTGCTTAAATACGGCATCAGGAGTTATAAGAATGAAATGAACCCCAATTATCCCATGATGGCATGGGATCCCAAGGGTACCCGGATCTCTGTCGTGTATACAACCGAAGGAAAACTGAAGCTGTTTGTGTATGACATCGTAAACCGCCAGAAGCAATACAAGATCGACCTTACCAAAGAGTTTGACCAGGTGCAGGACATGAAGTACATGCTGAACAGCAATACACTTTTATTTACCGCTGTTAAAAATGGCCATACCGATATTTTTACTTTTGATATTCAAAAAGAAAAAGTAAAACAGATCACCAACGATGTGTACGACGACCTGGATGCTTCCTTTGTAGCTTTCCCCAATAAGACCGGCATTATTTTCAGCAGCAACAGGCCTACTGCCAATGCTAAAGGCGGAGAAACGGTTTTGCCAAGCGACAGTAAATACAATATCTTTTTAATTACCGATTTTGGTGACAAACCAGAGCTGAACCAGATCACCCAGCTTTCAAAATTAAAGTATGGCAATGCCCGTTCTCCCATGCAATACAATGAAAGCCATTTTACGTTTGTAAGTGATGAAAATGGTATTGGGAACCGCTACGCTGGTTTCTTTACAACTAAAAAAGCGGGCCTGGATACGCTGGTGCTGATTGCAGACCAGATACTACGTAACCCATCTTCAAAAGAAGTTGACAGCACATTAAGGGCATACAGGAAAACGGATGTTGATTCCATTGCTGTGGTTTCTGTTTCAGAAGATTCGGCCTACACTTTTCCTTTAACGAATTATGAAAGCACCCTTGCCGAAACACGAATTGCCGGCGATAATAACCAGGTAAGTGAAGTTACCCGTCAAAGCGATGAAAAGATCTTATACAAATTAAAGATCGACGAAATGACGCTGCGCCGCAGGAATATTACTGCACAGCCTACTGCGTACATGAAAAAGCTCATGAACGAGTACAAAGACACCGTAGCTGTAAATAAAGCAGTGGAGGCAGTTGATCCGGCAAAGAAAGAAGAAGATATTTTTCAGACAGAGTTTGCCGGGGAGAAAAAGGACAGCAGTGCCGCAGGAAAAGAACCTGTTAAATCAGCAGCCAGATATGACGTTTTAAAAACAATAAAAAAATACAGGTATAAGCCACCAAAATTTTCTGTTGATTATGGTTCTGCAGGCTTTAATACCGGGGTTCTTATTAACCGGTACCAGGCATACCAGGGAGGCTCAGGTCCTGTTATGCTGAATTCAGGTACTCCGCTTAGTGGCCTGATACGCCTGGGTACAACCGAATTACTGGAAGATGTGAGGATCACCGGGGGATTCAAAATATCAACCAACCTAAAAGACAATGAGTGGTTTATGAGTTATCAGAATTTAAAACGCCGGATCGATTGGGGTGCTACTTATTACCGGAATGTGCAACAAAGTCCATACCCGGTTTTTGATAGTACAGGATTGTACCTGGGAGATCTGGACGGTCGCACTTTTACAAACCTGTACCAGGTAAATGTGTCCTACCCTTTTGATGCAACCAAAAGCATACGGTTAAGCACGGGTATCCGTTCCGATAAAGTTGTTCCTTTAGCGGTAGATGCTTTCAGCAATTCCTTTGAAAGTCAAAGAACATTGTATTCAGTTACACATCTTGAATATGTGTATGATAACGCTATGAACCCGGCCATGAACATATGGAATGGATTACGTTATAAAATTTATTTTGATTACAACAGGCAAATAAACAAAGTACGGTTTGCAGAAGGCCCCAGTACCTTTAATCTTGGTTTTGATGCCAGGTATTACTACCCGATATTCAAAAACTTTATCTGGGCCGGAAGAGCTGCCGGTGATTTTAGCTGGGGCACTCAAAAACTTATTTATTATTTAGGTGGCGTTGATGGCTGGCTGATGTTTGGCCAGAACACAAAAAATGGAAAAGACAGGTATTTTAACACGGCTAACCCTCCTGCAAACGACCAGAGTTATGCATTCCAGAGCCTGGCCGTGAATATGCGTGGCTTTATACAAAATGTAGCCAATGGAAATAATGCGGTTGTAATTAACAGCGAATTCAGGTTGCCGATCGTTTCTACCTTTTTCAACCGCACCATTAATAATTCATTCTTGAATAATTTCCAGATCATTCAGTTCATAGACCTGGGTACTGCATGGAATGGTGCTTATTCGGGCATTAAACGCCCCATTGCCATTTACGGACAGGTACCATTACAGGTAAAGATAAAAGCCGGTGGCATTGGTCCTTTTGCAGGTGGTTATGGCTTTGGTGCCAGGAGCACATTGCTTGGATATTTTCTGAAGTATGATGTTGCATGGCCCATGAATGTTTTCTTTAAAGGAAAACCCATTATGTATTTTTCTTTGGGGCTCGATTTTTAATTTTCTTACTGATTTATATGTTTGCCCGGCTTATATAGCCGGGCATTTTTTTTAAGGATATATACAGCAGGTAAAAAAAGACCGTAAGCGTCCCGGTAACAGTCCAGGTTTGCATATGATCAAAAGGAGAGATAATACGATGCCCGATCGACAAGAACAGCTGAAAAGGGTTGCTGATAATATCCCAGCTGTTCCACCTTAAAAACCTGCCCAGGTAAACACCAAAAGAGCCGAGCAATAAGATCAGGATAACCAATAAGGGCCTGAATTTGCTGAACCTGGTCGTCTCCAGATATTTTTCAGTACGGTATAAAGAAATAAAGGCCATCATCAGGCCCGCAACGGAAGCCGAAAAGAGCAATATGGCATCAAACCATTTGGGCACATTGCTTTCAATATCCAGGTGTATAAGATCCGTAACAATGTACAAGGCATTCGGGAAAAACGCCAGCCAGCAACAGAAGATCAGGACCTGCTTCCACCCGGCTTTTTCTGCGAGTTTACCAAATAGGCTGCTTACCACAAAAGGTATCCATGCCAGAAAAATATTCCATACCAGGAAGAGATACAAGGTGCTGCCTGTATAAAATATCCGCACAGCGATCAGCAAACCAATAAATGCCAGGAAAACAAATAACAATTTTTGAAATGAAAATGCAGTGTTCATTTTTTTCTATTTTAAATACATGATTATTTTAGGCAGAAAAATTACAGCTGCTGTTAGGAGGCTGAAAAAAGCCGATAGTAAAACTGCTCCGGCAGCAATATCTTTTACATTTTTTATTCCGGGATGAAGTTCCTGGTGCACCACATCACACAATTTTTCAATGGCCGTGTTCATCATTTCCATGGTTATTACCAAAACGATGCAAAAGCACACAGCTAACCACTCTGCTGCAGATACCCTAAAAAGCAGGGAAAACAAAATAGCAGCAATTGCAGCAAACAAATGTATCCTGAAATTAGGTTCAGAATTGAAACAAGCCCGTATTCCGGCCCAGGCATATCTAAAGGATCTTATCAGTTTCATTGTACCTTATTTAAATTATAAAAGGATCTCATGATGTTCTTTCGGCAACCCATTTCCACCAAAATACAGTGCAGGTTGCATAAACAAATATCCCGTACAGTTCATCTGTAACCGAATGTGCATTTCTGTCAATGGCCATAATAACCGGCATCATAAATAAAATGGCTAAAATGGTAACTGCAAAACCAAGGGGATGAATGGGAAAATAAAACCATCTTGTTCTTTTAAACCATACCTGTTTCATTTTTATTGATTTAATGATGAAGTAATAGACGGGTCTGATAAATTTCTTTTAACATAAGCATCCGTAGCATTCCAGGATAACCAGGAATAGGTTTTTTGCTTTTCAAAAAATGCCTTTTTACGCATCTGGAAAATTTGCTCCGCTGTAAGTGCAGAGCGCAACAGGTATTCACCTTCGCCAGAAACTGATTCTGTTTTACCGTTCAATACATCCTGGTTTTTTTCAAGCAATGGAAGCGTTTTATCTGAAAGGGTTAATAAGAATTTCACATCCAGCGGTACGGTATTTTTATGCGCCAGGTTATAAGCGGCAATGGTTTCATCCCAATGAACACAGGATGCTGCTACCAGTAAACCAACAGCAAACCAGCCATTCACCCTCCATAAATAATAGGCGGTCTTGCGTTGATGAATTTTTATGAATACCGTTATCAAACCCATGAGCACCATCAATAAAAACACCAGCACCCCAATACGTTTATATGCAAGCCCCCTGTGAACGATGTAGTAATAATCACGCAGCAAAACAGAAACAACCAGCACTGCATTCTGCAATATCCAGCCGTAAGCCCCATAACGAAGCCATTTGTTCTTCTTATAAAAATTCAGGTTTCCTCTAAAGAAAAATAACAGTACAACCATGGCCAGCACAATGGAAAAAATAAGCATGCCGGTTCCTTCGTGCACATATTGTGTAAGGTTAAGGTTTGGAGTGTAGCTGAAGCCAAACCACACATAGGTTATATCAATGGCGTTGATAAACAGCAATAATGCATTCAACATTACCAGGCTGATGATACCAACTGTATTTTCATTGCGCAAAGCCAGTACGCCATTTGCAAAGCGCCCCATGAATAAAGTGAGCAGGTCAAACATGGCCGACTCTTTCCATTTTTTTAAATTGTGTTTCCTGCGCCACAGGTCATTATGCCTGGCAAATTCCTTTTCCGAAAAATAATCGCTTTTCATTTTCAACAACAATCCGCCGGTGATGAACAGGCCAAGCATTAAAAAGCCAAAACGCTCCCAATTGAACCAGTCGAAAAACCGTGCAAAGAAACGCTGCAGGGCAAGACCAATACTATTTACAACATCCTGGAAAACAGCATTTGAAAAAGAATAGATTAAAATAAAAACTGCGGCGATCATCAGCGGAATGGTCAGGAACCGAAGTGCTTTCTTTATACCAAGAGACCTGATCTCTCCTTTCCTGATTTGCCCGATATTCTGGAAGAAAGAAAAAATGAATAACAGGTAATTGCCAATAGCCGAAGCCGCCGCATACCAAACCGACCGATGCAGGAATTGCGTAAACACCACTACCAGTAAAAGCGTGGCGCTGAATGCCAGCTTAGCCAGGACGGTATTATGCACAACAAGTGTAACCAGTGTTACAGCATGAGCCGGCAACAGCCATTTCATCGCCGGTTTGGTTAAAGCAGCAGGGTACAGATAAAAAACGGACGCTACAATAAACGCATCAAAGAGCAGGGTATTCACGGCCATTTTTTCCTGCCAGAAAATAATATTGAATAATACGGCGCCGCTAATAAGCAGTATAATTTTTAATGCTGGGGTCTTCATGATTATTTTTTTAAAAGTTGAAGTATTAACAGTTCAATACAGTAGCAATAGCCAACAAGTCTGTAGTTAATTTTTTGCATCGTTATTAATTTTATGAATAAGTGATTGGGTGCTTTGTTCTAATATGGAAAACCATTGCCAGTTTTTTATGGGGATGCTTTGTTTGCCGCGGCGGTATGCGATCCTGAATTTTTTCCAGTACTCGGGCATGGTTACAAAACCATATAAAACTGTTGCGGCTACCGGAAAAGAAATATGTCCGTTGCCCAGCATAAAGCACTGCAGGCATACTTCGCCTTCATCTGTAGTATCATATTGCAAAAGAATATGCTTGATATCATGTTTGGCATAATGTGGCAGCAGTTTCAGATTTTTCCGGTGCAGAAAATGAACCAGGTCGTATCCCAATGTGCCTGCAGGAAAAGCAGCCAGCTCTGCCTGTGTGTATGGGAACAGTTTTGGCCTGCGTATGAAACGCAACATGGGTAAAGCTATGTTGTGCGTCAGAAAAACCAGCAGGCTGGAACGCAGCCGGGTTAATATCTGATAGCGTTTATCCATTGGCTTTAATTTGTTTTCTGAACATCAAAACAGCTGTTAATGCAGATACGATAATGCTGAGAGCAGCAACATACCGGGCCTTCATAAACTCTTTTCCTATTGTATTAATGAAAATGAATGCAGCGGCACAGGCACAGATAAATGCCGTGCCCAATGCAAACTGAAACAGCTCGTTCTCTTTTTTATCTGCTACCTGTGCCATCAATGTTATAAACCATACAAGGCCAACCACCGGTGCGCTGAATACGAAGAAAAAAATAACTGATAAAGCCAAAGTGCCCGGGTTGACATTTGGCGCCGTGTCTAAAAAGATGATTGAAATACCGCTTAGTAAACCATTTATCAGAGCGGAAATAAACCATACTCCCGCAAAAATCAAAGTCGTTTTGATGTATTTATTCATATTTTAAAAGTACTTTGTATTTCAAAGTGTAAGTACAAAAAAATTTTATTTAACAGATCCTATCATTTTTGTCAGTGCATCCAGGTGTAGTTTAAATTCCTTTTCGCCATTTTTAGTAATGGAATACGTGGTATTTGTTTTGCGGCCAATAAAGCTTTTCTGGAACTTAATGAATTCGCTTTCTTCCAGTGTTTTCAGGTGACTGGCCAGGTTACCATCGGTGATATCCAGCAGTTCCTTCAGCTCATTAAAACTCACTTCATCGTTCACCATCAGGGCACTCATAATGCCCAGCCGGATCCGGCTGTCAAGAATTTTATTCAGATTTTCTATCGGATTTTTCATCGGGCTGCTGATTTTATTTGCGTTCATATTTCCACCACATCATGGCACCATACACAATATGCAATATGCCAAAACCCATGGCCCAAAACTGAAGTCCATAGCCTATCCACCACAAATTAAAAAGTCCAAGTATAATTTGCCCGTAACCCAGATACCTGATTTCGCCCAAAGTATATTTGCTTGCATTCACCAGGGCCAGGCCGTAAAAAATCAAACATCCCGGCGCCACCAGCTGAAACTCGCCCAGCTGCATCATCCTGATCAGGAAAACTCCGCCAACACCAATCGGTATCACCATGTTCCAGAAAAGACGCATGGTAGTGCTGCCAAACATGGGCGTTCCGTTCTTCTTGCTTCTTAAATATGTAAATACAAACGCTGATACAAATGCTGCAAGAAAAGTAATAGTAGCGATCCAGAAAAGATCATTGATGAGCTCAACACCATTAGATGTGATCAGCAGGCTTAACTGGCAATCGCCTTTTACCCAGCAGTTAATCTTCTGGCTGGCAAACCAGGCGCCTGCCAGGGCACAGATGCCGGCGGCAATACCACTCAATCCGCTCAGGCTGATGAACCGGCTGCTGCGTTCCATCATCTTTTTGATGTGCTGCAGGTCTTCCAATGGTTGATGCTGTGTATCCATAAAAAAGCACTTTGAAATACAAAGTAAACTATTGGTTTTGAATTCTGCAAATTATTTTTTGAACCCTGCAACATATCTTTCTTCAGCTTCATTGGCGTTGCACAGTTTTACAGCATATCTTTATTGGGCAAATATATAAACAGTCTCTACTAAAACAGTACCACCTCAAATGCAAAGAATTTCATTGCTCGCTTTTTACCTGCTGCTTTTCATCAGCGGCTATGCCCAATCTAAAATAGATCCTTCCAAAATAGATATTGTACGGGACTCTTTTGGTGTGCCGCATATTTTTGCCAAAACAGATGCCGAAGTAGCTTATGGCCTGGCCTGGGCCGAGGCCGAAAATGATTTTAAAAGCATGCAGGAGATCATACTGCCGGCCAAAAACCTGATGGCAGGCGTACTGGGGAAAAAAGGTGCAGCCGGTGATTATGCTTTTGCCTTGTTCCGCTGCCGCGAAATAACCGAAGAAAAGTGGAATACCCTTACACCGGGATTCTTACAATTAATTGATGGTTATATACAGGGACTTAATAATTATGCAAAAAAACATCCGGAAGAAATCATTCACAAAAAGATATTTCCGATAACGGCAAAAGAATATGTAGCCTCATCGGTATTTGCATTAACCATTTTTAACGGTGCCGACCAGGCACTGATGCGGATATTCAACAATAAAGAATGGGAAGCGCCCGAACTGAATAAAAAAGGAAGCAACTCTTCGGCCATCAGCGCATCTAAAACAACTACTGGTGAAGCCTTTCTTTTAATAAACGCACACCAGCCAAATACGGGCCCGCAGGCTTTTTACGAAGCACATCTATGCAGTGAAGAAGGACTGAATATTACCGGTGGCTTACTGGCCGGTGGTCCCTGCATTTTACACGGCGTCAACGAAAACCTGGGCTGGGCACATACGGTGAATTACTGCGACCGGATAGATGAATACCAGCTGGAGATGAACCCCGATAATGCACTGCAATATAAATTTGATGGCCAATGGGTTGACCTGGAGGTAAAAACGATCAAACTGAAAATAAAAGGCATACCCATCAACGTAAAAAGAAAAATTTACTGGAGTAAATATGGCGCTACCATGAAGAATGAGCAGGGCTTTTTCTCCATGCGGCTGGGTGCCAATATGAAGATCGGCGTACTGGATCAATGGTACCAGATGGATAAGGCTAAGAATTTTACGGAGTTTTATGCAGCCCTCAACCGGCAGGAATTAAGCATGTTCAATATTATGTATGCCGACAGGTACGATACCATTTTTTACGTGAACAATGCTTTGATGCCGGTAAGAGATGCATCTGTTGATTACAACTGGAAAAGAACTTTGCCAGGCAATACTTCCAAAACTTTATGGACAACATTCAGGCCCGAGAAAGAACTGCCGCAATACATCAATCCTAAAAGCGGGTTCCTGTTCAATACCAATCACTCGTCTTTCCTGGCAACAGCAGCTGCAGATAATTTAAAAGCTTCTTCCTTTCCCAAGACCGATGGCTGGGAAGAATACCATCTTAACCGTAGTGTACGCTACCTGGAACTGTTTCCTCAAAATGAAAAACTGAGTTATGAAAAATTCAAGCAGATAAAATTTGACAAACAATTACCGGCTGTTATGCAGTATCCTTACAAACTCGATTCCATGTTCTTATTAAGTGAAGCAGAATACCCTGCACTTGCTTCTTTAATTACAACATTTAAGAACTGGAATAAACGTGGCGATGCAGACAGCAAGGGTGCTGCTATTTTCCTGTTAACCTACGAGCACCTGAAAAAACAATTGCTGGGCCAGCCCCCAAGGGCGATCACCAAAGCTGAAGCGGTTGAAACATTTACCCATGTACTAAACTATATGCAAACCAATTTTGGAACTACCGATCTTAAACTGGGCGATATTCAAAAACTGGTAAGGGGAGATAAAGAATGGCCGCTGGGAGGTTTCCCCGACCTGTTATCACCACAATGGACAGAACCTATGGCCAATGGTAAATTAAGATCTGTTGGTGGCGACGGGTTGATCATGTTTGTTCGTTTTCAGAAAGAGGGCTTGCCTAAAATTGAAACCATCAACATGTACGGTGCCAGCGCAAAGCCAGGCAACAAACATTTTGATGACCAGGTGGAGATGTACTTAAAACAGCAAACCAAAACAATGACATTGGATAAAGCAACGGTTTATAAGTATGCAGAACAAATCTATCATCCCCTGTAATTCTTCAGATTTAAGATCGCATGCGTTTTTTAAATATTTTTATACCTAACCAAAATTGGTACACATGAAAACTCTGTTATTTTCTTTTTGCTTTCTGCTGGCGCTAACCTATCCTTCATTTTCGCAAAACAGGGTTACCGACAGCAGCGCCACCTGTATCGCTTTTTGGAGTAAGAACGACAACCGGGTTTATAAAATAACACACAGCAAGGCCAAGTTCGATCAAAGAGCCGGCAAATCAGTAACTGAAAGCAATTATGAAGCCCATCTTAAAGTGATTGATTCAAGCGCCACTGGATTTACCATTGAATGGACATATAGGAATTTTGCAATGAGTGGAGCAGCACAGCATTCGTTAAACAGTTTAGAAACGATCATGGAAGGATTGAAATTTGTTTATAAAACAGACGAAGTGGGTATGTTTACCGAACTCATTAACTGGGAAGAGGTGAGGGATTTTGCATTTTCCAACTACGAAAAAGCCATTGCCGGCAAATCGCAGAACAGCGAATTTGTTGTTGCTTTAAACCAGGTTAAATCTATTTTTAAATCGAAAGAAAATATTGAGGCAATATTAATTAAAGAAGTACAGCTTTTTCATGCGCCCTTTGGCAGGGAGTACAACAGAAAAGCTGAGGTTTTTGAAACCGAATTACCCAATGTTACCGGGGGTGCACCTTTTCCGGCAACCATTACAATTTCATTGGATGAGCTGAATGTACAGCAAGATTCCATCAGGATAAGTATTAACCAAACCATTGATAAAGGCAAGGCCGGACCCATTATTGCTGATATTTTGAAAAAGCTGTCGGTCGCACCCATCAAAGACGAAGCTGAAATGAAAAAGCAGGTAAAGGATATGGAGATCAGTGATATCAACCAATATTCAGTTACTCTTTCAAGCGGATGGATAAACCGTATTTATTTTAAACGAACTAGTAATATTGGCCCGATGAAACAAATAGAATCCTATTTGATCAGCAGGATTAAATAATAACACTTATTCAGCTGCAGCCGTTTCAGCAAACTTTACCAGCTGCCAGTAAGGCGCCCGGTAACCGTTCATTTGAAAGAACTCATCGGCCAGTTGCATGGTCTTGTTCTTCACCCGAACATGCATAGCCACAAAAGTCTGATTTTTTAAAGCTTTGGTGGCACTCATTCCTTCCGGAATCATGCCAATGCCGCCAAACATGTTTTTGATCATGCAGTAAGCTTTTACAACCCTTACAACAGGTAGTTGCCAGGTATTGTAATCAATGGAGGCTCCTTTGTTTGCCTTTTCCAAAAGCGCATCCATAGCCGCATTATCAACATGGTCTTTAAATAATGTTTCCGGGTCACGCCATTCGGCTACCACCGAAAGCTGCGGATC
>JBJTMN010000427.1:0-2987 GCA_046070545.1 Ferruginibacter sp. | reverse complement strand
CCAGTAATATCTGCCAGCTCATTTTTTATCATTTCGCTGCTTACCACCAATTCTCCCCCTGCTAATGTTACTATAACTTGTTGAGGATTGGTATTCCAGTTATTAGTGGTTTGCGCCTGCAGAATTTCCTCTCCGGCAAATAATACCGGCCAGCCAAGATCCTTAAAAGCCTGGTAACATACTGCAAGCACCTTATCATTATCAATGTTTGCAAGGGTGATCTTTTCTTCCTTTTTAGGCATATTAATTAATTTGTAACAAGATGAATTTTTTTCCTGATTTTTCAACCTGATTGGTGCTTATTTTTTTTAAACATGTACCTTCACTGAAAGAAAATAAGATTATGGCATTCAGAAATTTTAAAATGGTTGGCTATGTTATTTATGGCCGCGGTTCTTTTAATCAGTTAGATGAGATCATTGCACCACAACGCAAAGCAGGTGCGCCCATGGTTTTTTTGGTTGATCATTTCTTTGAAGGTAAAGCCCTGGCAAACCGTATCCCCGTTCGTGGCAACGACAAGATCATTTTTGTGGATGTAACCTACGAGCCCAAAACAACATACGTTGATAGCCTGGCCGGCCAGCTTAAAGCAGAATTTGGTACTGTGAGCGGCATCATAGGTATTGGCGGCGGAAGCACCATGGACCTGGCCAAAGCTGTTTCTTTAATGATGAATAACCCGGGCAGCAGTGCCGATTACCAGGGCTGGGACCTCGTGAAAAATCCCGGCGTATACAAAGCAGGCATACCCACACTCAGCGGCACCGGTGCCGAAGTCAGCCGCACCACCGTACTTACCGGCCCAACAAAAAAGCTGGGCATGAATTCCGATTTCACTCCTTTCGACCAGATAGTCTTAGATCCTGAATTAACAGCCGACGCCCCGGCCAACCAGCGTTTTTACACCGGCATGGATTGTTATATACATTGCATTGAAAGCCTTACGGGAACATTCCTGAATGAGTTCAGTAAAAGCTACGGCGAAAAAGCCCTGCAGCTTTGCCGTGATGTTTATGTAAACAAAGATAGCTGGGATGCCGACAGTGATGATAAACTGATGATGGCCAGTTACGCCGGCGGTATGAGCATTGCCTACAGCCAGGTGGGTGTGGCACATGCCATCAGTTATGGCCTCAGTTATTTGCTGGGTACCAAGCATGGTATTGGAAACTGTATTGTGTTTGATAAACTGGAAGAATTTTACCCCGAAGGCGTAAAAGAATTCAAATACATGGTGGCAAAAAACAACATCGATATTCCACAAAACATTTGCGCCGGATTAAGCGATGATGATTTTAACAAGATGATCGATGTATCGATGGGCCTTAAACCGCTTTGGGAAAATGCCCTGGGGCCCGATTGGGAAAAGCAAATGACCAGAGAAAGATTGAGAGCGCTGTATGAGTTGTTGTAACTGATCATCCATGGAAAAAATTTACATAGAAGATAAGAGTTTCAGCCAGGTTGATTTTACAAACGAGGCTTTTGAAAAAGCAGACTATGAGAATTGCCGCTTCACCAACTGCAGTTTTACAAACCTCGATCTTTCCAAAATAAATTTCTCTGACTGCACATTTACAGGATGTAACGCAAGCATGGCCAAACTTACCAGGACTGGTTTTAAGGATTGTACATTCAACGACTGTAAGTTATTGGGGCTGCATTTTGAAGACTGCCACGAATTTTTGTTCAGCATCCATTTCAATAACTGCCAGTTAAACCTGTCTTCTTTTTACAAAAGAAAGATCAAAAACACAAGCTTCAAAGACTGTAACCTGCAGGAAGCAGATTTTACAGAGAGTGATCTCAGCAGCATTGTATTCGATAACTGCGATATGGCAAGGGCCATTTTCAGCAACACCATTTTGGAAAAAGCTGATCTAAAGACCTCTTATAATTATTCTATCGATCCCGAAACCAACCGCATCCGCAAAGCAAAGTTTTCCTTACCAGCCGTTATCGGCCTTTTAGATAAATACAACCTGGATATTGAATAATTCTTCTTTGGGGAGGTATTTGTTATCAGCAAAAAAATACGTTTCTTTAATATCGTCTTAAAAAACAACCCATGGCAAAGTACCAGGCAAAAACAACCGAAACAGATAACAGCGTATCTGCCTTTATTAAAAAGATGCCCGATGCACAAAGGCAGAAAGATGCATTGGCTATTGTTGAGATCATGGAAAAACAATCGGGTTTTCCGGCAAAAATGTGGGGACCAGCCATTATCGGTTTTGGCAGCTACCATTACGTGTACGATAGCGGCCACGAGGGCGATGCCCCGCTCGTTGGATTTTCGCCACGTAAAAATGAATTTGCGCTGTACCTTTCTGCTTCCTTTGATAAAAGAGAAGACCTGCTGCAGCAATTGGGTAAACACAAAACAGCCAAAGCCTGCGTGTACATAAAAAAGATAGAAGATATTAAAGTAGATGTGCTTAAAAAGATAATATCCGCCTCTGTTAAGCATATCAAAGCAAAATATAAATCATAAGTGTCAGGCCACTAATATCAGCCTTTACCTTTCAAATATGGGTGAGTAATATATTCTCTGAAAACTTAACTACGCTTCAGAGTGGCCAGGCACCTTTAAAACAACTCAGCATGAAAAATCTTTTTGACAAAGACACTTACACCGAAATCATCAACCGCATCAATACCCTTACTCCTGAAACACGACGCCAGTGGGGTAAAATGAATGCAGCACAAATGCTGGCGCATTGCAAAGAAGCTTTTAAAGTGCCGCTGAGCGATAAAAAAATGCCACGTATGTTCCTTGGCTTATTATTAGGCTGGGCAATTAAAAAGAAATTATACAACGAAGAGCCCTGGAAACACAACCTGCCAACAGCACCCAACTTTATCATTAAAGATGAACGTGATTTTGAAAAAGAAAAGCAGGAACTTATTTCCATGATCAACCGGTTTCACAATGCAGGACCAGGCAATGTAGGGAAATTCCCACACCCTATGTTTGGTTCATT
>JBJTMN010000426.1:0-3625 GCA_046070545.1 Ferruginibacter sp. | reverse complement strand
GATGATGCATGGAAAGAACATTTACGTGCCATGGATGACCTGCGTCATAGTGTACAAACTGCCGGTTATGAACAGAAAGACCCGTTGGTAATTTATAAGATTGAGGCTTTTGCCGCATTCAAGCAAATGGACGACCAGGTGAAGAAAGATATCGTTAGCTTCCTTTGCCATGCACAGATACCGATGGAACAAACCAATGCCGGGCAGATACGTGAAGGGCGTGAACGTCGTACGGATATGAGTAAGATGCGCCAGCGCAAGGAAGAGTTTGCCGGTGCAGGCGATGGTCCTCAACAATTAAGTGCCGAGAATGAATACATTGATCCTTCGGAACAAATAAAGCAGGAGCCGATACGTGTAGAGAAAACGCCGGGCAGAAATGATCTTTGTCCCTGCGGCAGTGGCAAAAAGTATAAACATTGCCATGGAAAAGATCTGTAACTATATAAATGAATAAACAAGATCCCCGTAAGTTTTACGGGGATCTTTGTTTCTGATGAATCCGGAAATCATCTTGCAATAAGTAATTTTGAATTTCTTTTTTTATCTGAACCAAACAATTCAACGAGATAAATGCCATTGCCAATCCCGGGAGGGCAGTCAACCGTAAAACTGTTAAAGCCAGGTTTTGTTTGTTCGTTTTGAGTGAGTATTATTTTTCCATTCATATCAACCAGGCGAATGGTTATTTTTTCTGTCTGGCTGAATTGACTTCCGATGATAAAATGATTTCCGGTAACCGGATTGGGCGTAACCGAAAGCAAGGTTCCATTGACGGCACCTGAAAATGCATGAACGATTATTGAAAATTTAGATTGTGAACCAATATCAACCATCCTAAGCCTGTAATACGTGTAACCACTCAGATGGTCGTCATCCTTCCATTCGTAATACCCGGGCCCTGGTGCTCTCCTGGCGGGTATTTTTCCAATACTGGTAAAATTAATCCCGTCGTAACTGCGTTCCACCAAAAAGTAAGACATGTTGATCTCTGTTTCTGTAACCCAATTGATCACATTGGTCTTATTTTGTGATAATACTGAAAATGATTTTAATACTGCCGGCAATGTTCCACCACAATACGGTATCATCAGGGAAGAGTCAACCGTCGATAATCCAGCACCGTCTGTAACTGTTAATTTGATAAGCCAGCTGTAATTATCTCCGTTGCAACCTATCCTTGAAATTACAGCAGATGTGTTTTTATTTGTGTCAATTGGTTCAACATGCTTATGGTTATTATGTACCAGCATCGTTTGCCATTTGTAAAATAGCTGGCTGGCAGGATGTTCTGCATCTGTTACATTGGCCTGTAATGCATAAGCTGTATCAGCTCCAAGGCGGTAAGTTGAATTTTTTATGGGGCTGATAATATTCACTACAGGCGGGGTATTATTGGCCGAGATAATGATACTGTCAACACTTGTTGCATTTAGATTATCTTTTACTGTGAGTTTTACAATAAATTTTTTAGGGCTTCCATTGGGAGTAGTGAAACTATGTGAAGGGTTGGCAGCTGTGCTTACTGCGCTGCCATCTCCAAAATCCCAGGAATAGGTAATGGCAGCATTTTCCGGATCATACGATGAACTTCCGGTAAAGTTAACTGCCAACAGTGCCGGACCATATGTTTTATCAGAGCTCATTTTTACAACCGGAGGCTGATTGCCGCCATAAGTAATTCTTTTAACGCTTGATGTTCCCAGGTCAACATAAAACAAGCTGCCATCAAGTGGGTTTTCTGTTACACATACAATGGCAGCGAAACCCGAACCAAAAGCATTTACATCCTGTAACTGATCAACATATTGAATACTGAAATTCTTTAACCAGGTGCCACCATAATCTGCCTGCATATAGGTGTTCTTATACGCCGCAGGAAAAAGATTGCCGGTATACCAGCAACTGCCGGATGCAGCATTTCCCATGAAAGGAGTTCCTGTAACACCTGAACCAGTTGTTCCTATTTGTGCAATGCCTAAAGTATTTCCTGTAAATTTTTTTACCCTGGCACTGTCTACGCCATGCTTCCAGTCGAGCGCAGGCACCCGGTGAAAAAAGCGGTTTGCATTGGGGCTGGATATTACTGTTGTGGAGCTGCAGGGGTTATAGATCATGGTATTGTTATCTGCTGTAGCTTGTTTAATCAGGTTTTGAAATGTGAAATACTGTTGTGTACATCCTCCGATACCATACCTTGGGTTTGGTTCATCTTTGTTGGATGTAATTGCAGTTGCATAACTGCCCAGGTAATTGAAACCTTCAAAAATGGGCCAGCCACAATTTGATGCAGGAGCTTTAATGATATTCAACTCTTCGTAAGTATTCCATCCAACATCGCCCACGTAGATCTCGCCGATATCGCCTGTTGCCGGATTGGTTGATCCGGTATTTGGCCTGATGGTAAACCGGAATGGATTCCGGAACCCCATTGCCCAAACCCTTGAAGCAGCAGATCTTGGTGAACCTGCATTGTAAAATGGATTACTGGTTACACCATTTCCTGTGGTTGGATCTATCCGTATTATTTTGCCATTTAAACTATTGATCATTTGCGACCTGAAAGCTCCTACATTTTCATTTGCCCTGATGATACCATCGGTTATAGCCTGTGCATAATAGGTTTCTGCAAGACTGCCGTTATCTGTTGTATTGTAACTGGCTGCATCACCTGCTGAAGCCAGTAAAGTGCCATCTGCGGCAAAGGCAAGTGTGCCTACACCATGAGATTCATGAAGAATGGGTATACCGGTTGATTTGGTTTCGCCCACTAATATGGTACGGGATGCCGGATCGCAAACCAGGTTTCCGCCGCTTGTAATCGTTTTGTATCTTGTTATTCTGCCAATGGTAGCGGCAAAATATGTATTGGTGGCTGCATTGTATGAACCGGTGCCAAAAAAAAGCAAATGATGCCGGTCTACAACATACAATAAGTAAATAAGACCATTTACATCAAAATTTGGATCAAGTGCAAAACCAAGGCAGCCATGGTCTCTCCAGTTTCCAACTTCAGGCGATATATCCAAAACAGGGGTTGCCTGTTTGGTATATGTTCCGGCACTGTAATTACACACATATACCTTACCGCTTTTTTCCCATACAAATAATTTTGTACCGGTTTTGGAGAACACTGCACCAACAGGTTCACTCCAGCCAGCACCAATGGTACTTACCGAAAATCCCGGAGGGAAGGTTTGGGCAAACGGCGTGCTGTATGCAAAAACAAACACAGATACTGTAATTAAGATCTTTTTGATCCTGCTTGTAAAAATAATAAGCATAGAGGTTTATTATTAATTTTTCAATTAATGAAATATGGTAATAATACTCGTTAGGGGAGAGATTATTAAAATTCAACAAAAAGGATAAGTGGAATGCTTACAGGTTGTTTTCTGTGGAGTTGTGGTTGGGTACTGTAAGCCGGGGGCAAGATAAAACAAACTTTTTTATTAAACAATACCAATGATAAAATCAGTGCAACCCATATTGGCGGGCAACTGGTTACAGCTTCAATAAATAAAATAGTTTTTATTTCTATTTTGGAATAAAAACAGGATAAAGATCTCCTCCTATATTATCTGTAAGTTCTTTTTTCAATTGTCCGTCTGCAGTCATAATGCTG
>JBJTMN010000425.1:0-4353 GCA_046070545.1 Ferruginibacter sp. | reverse complement strand
GGTTTTGGTGGCCTTACTCAAATCGCCTGTTATTACCACTTTCAGATCTTTAGGTAAGTGTTCCTTCTCCTTCATTTCGGCCACAATGCCTTTGATCTTATCCGCTGCGTTGATCAGGTTCTCGCCGGCACGTTTTACTATGTTGAGTGTTACCACATTCTTACCATCCAGGCGGGCATAACTATCTTTTTCTTTAATGGTATCTTTTAACTCGGCAATGTCTTTTAAATACACCGTAGCGCCCTGTGCACTACTGCGTACCACGATATTGTTCAGGTTTAATGAGCTGATGAACTGGCCTTTTACTTTTATGGTACGGCGCATATCTCCCACTTCCAGCGTACCCCCGGTAATATCCCTGTTCTCCCGGCTGATGGCATTTTCAATGTCCATAAAACTAACACGGGCCTGGCTCATTTTATAAGGATCCACATTTACCTGTATCTCTCTTTCGGGGGCACCTACAATTTCTGCACGGGTGATCTCGGTAAGTTCTTCAAACTTGTCCTGCAGTTTATCTGCATATTGTTTTAGTTTGATGCCATCATAATCGCCACTCACATTCACAAACATGATGGGCATTTCACTGAATGCAAATTCGGCAACATCGGGCTGCGAGGTAAGGTCAGTTGGCAGATCCGTCTTTGCCTTATCAATAGCATCCTTCACTTTCTGTTTGGCTATTTCAGTTTTTACATCCGTATCAAACTCGGTAACGATCAGGCTGTAATCGGCCTGCGAGGTACTGGTTATTTTTTTAACCTTTGCACCGCTGATACCTTTCAGTTGTTTTTCAATAGGCCTGGTAACCAGGTTTTCGATATCCTTGGGCGAGTTACCGGCATATACAGTAACGATGGAAATAGTAGGCACCACAATATCCGGGAACTGCTCCTTGGGCATGGTGTTGAATTTAATAAGGCCAAAGGCCGATATGAGCACCGCGATGATGTACACAGCAGTACGGTTATCAACAGCCCAGCTGGTTAAGCCAAACTCTTTAAATTTATCTTTTACTCCTTCGATGAAATTCATAAAAATGATTTTGATGTATTTCCTTTAAAAAAGAAAATAAGTTAGTTCTGTTTATATCAAGCGGTATTTACAACCTGGTTGTAATTCCCTGTCCTTCGTACAAATTCTGAAACCCTTCTGTAACCAGCTGATCGCCTGCATTCAGCCCGGCTTTTATCTCTACCTTGTCGCCATACACTTCGCCAATGGTTACTATTACCCGATGTGCAACCGTTTTTCCATTACTGCTTTTGCTAAGCACAAAAACATATTTACCTGTTTCGTCGCTTTGTACCACGTTTACGGGAATTACAATAGCATTTGCCGCAGCATAATCCAGAATCTTTACCACTGCAGACTGGCTTGGCTTCAATATGGGGTCGTATGGAATTTTCGCTTCAGCAATAAACCCTCTTTGCGTTGGATCAATTGCCTGGCTTATCAATGAAATAGAAGAGTTAACAGTTTTATTGGCATCCGGAATTGTAATTACTACGGGTGATCCTTTGTGCATCCTGGTTAAATAATTTTCAGGAACATTAACCACTGCTTTTAAAGATGACGTGTTTACAATCTTTATCTGAGGACCGGTTGCCCCCATACCTGAAAATGTTTCACCCACCCTGATGGCAACCACATCAGCAATACCAGTTACATCACTGTATACATTTGATGTTTTTAACTGTTCCTGTAGTGTTTTTATATTTTCACCTGCAGCAGCCAGCTGGTTTTCCAGGCTGGTTACATTCGTTTTGGCGGTGATGAGTTGTACTTCGGTACCAATACCTTCTTTCCAAAGGTTTTGCTGGCGCTGGTACAGGTTTTTTGCATAACCCAACTGTGTTTTTATGCCTTCCAGTTGTTGTGTGGCTGCTGTTACACTCTGGCGCAAAATAGCATCGTCCAGTTTCAGCAGCAGCTGGCCTTTCTTTACTAATTGGCCCTGGGTAACATACACCGCTTTTACCTGCGCCGGCCCCATACGTGGCGATATGTAGGAGATATTTTCAGCATCAACCTTCCCCATCAGGTCGATATAATGTTTAAAGTCCTGTGTGGTAACTGGTGCAACACTTACCAGCTTTATTTTAGCAGCATTGGCAGTGGCACTGTCAACCTTTTCAAGTTCGGCCTGCAGTTTTGCGATCTCTATTTCGTTTTTTGCCTTGTCAGATTTCAGTTTTTCAAGGGCTGCTTTTTTATCATTTACACCCGCTTTATCATCTTTACTGCTGCTGCCGCAGGATGCCATTAAAGCCGTTGTAAAAAGGGCTATCGAAATTTTTGTTAGTTTGTTCATTGGTTTATAGTTAGTCTGTTTAATTATAATTTTCCGGTGGCTTTTAAAAAGTCAATCTTTGCAATAATAGCCTCCGATAAAGCCGTGATATAGTTGGTTTGCGCTGTTTTAAGGTCCAGCTGCGCTGTATTTATTTCAGTGGCCGAGCCGGTTCCTATTTCATATTTCTTTTTTGTCTGGCCATATACTTTTTCTGCAAGCGCCATATTCTTCTTCTGGAAATCCATGGAAGCTATAGCTGCAATAAAATTGTTTTTAGCCTGTTCAACTTCGTAATCAATATTAATTTTCAGCGCTTCTGTCTGGTTCCTGGATTTCTGTAATTCCAGCCTTGCCTTTTGTGTTCTTGCCTTTAAAGCAAACCCATTAAAGATGGGCACATGCATCTGCAAACCGATATAGGAAGTACTGAACCAATCGCCTTTACCAAAAAAGTCGAACTTGCTGCGCTGCGCCTGCAGGGCATAATTACCTACCAGGTTAAAAGAAGGTATGGCACTCAGTTTATACCTTCTTACATTAAGCCCGTTCAATTTATTGGCTGTTTCGCTTATCTGGAAATCTTTACGATCGGTGTATTTGTACTGGCTGGCTTCCAGCACACCATCGCGGATCTTATTGTCATCAAGCGTGTCAGTAAGTACCAGGCTGTCTTTAACAGGCATACCCATCAGCACTTTTAACCCCGAGTAGCCATTAGCAATCAGGTTATTGGCCTTTAATTTTTCTGTTTGCAGGTTGGCAATCTGTACAGAAAGCTTATCAATATCAACTTTTTCTGTAAAGCCATTATCGTACATCACCTGCACATCGTGTTTCAGTTTTTCAAGACGTGCGATATTGGCGTCCAGCAATTCGATCTGAATTTTACCTGTTACCAGCTGATAGTAGACTTTATGTACATTGGCTATAATATTCTCTTCAGTCAGTTTTTCTATCTGCTCCATATAGCTGATGGTACCATTACGTGCTTTCAGTGCAATAAACACCTGCCCGTCGAAAACGATCTGGCTGAGTGATACACCTGCATTGGCATTCCACTTGGTGCCAAATTTTACCGGCACAAAAGTTCCTGCAGGCTGCCCTACTATCTGCCCCGGTAAAAGGGTGGTTGGTATCTGCAGATAATCAGTTACAGAGGCGGTACCGCCAACCTGGGGCAATGCGATGGATGTAACGTCCCTGTTCGTTTGCTTCTGAATCAAAACATCCAGTAATGCATTCTTTACCTGCACTGCATTTTTCTTTGCATAATCAACCGCCTGTTGCACGGTAAATGAATTTACGGTTTGCGCATCTGCCGCTGTATGTAAAACCAGCAGGCAAATTCCCAATAAACTATAGTTCCTAATTTTTTTCATCACAACTGTTTTATTACTTTATTTTTTCTGCCTGTTTTGCTTTTTGTTCCCTGTATTTTATGATCAGTTTATACCCTTTTTGCGATACCAGCCCAAACAGGAAATGCATCAGTATTTCTTCTTCAATGGTTGCCAGGCTATGTTTTAAACTTTGCTGAAACTCGGGATTGAAAGGAATGAACATCGTTTCTACCCGGTACCTGCATAAAATATCAACGGCTATTTCGGGCCTGTATAATTCTTCCTGTACACCACGTTCCAGGTTTTTTGTACATACATTATACAGGAACTCGTTCTTGTGCTTTTTGAATTTAGCGAAAGCCACCGGGTGATATTTCTGCATATCATGCAGTATGGATGGGTTCATGGTCTTCAGCATTTCCGCCATCATATCCATCACCAGGAATATCTCATGCACCGCATTTTCCGATCTGTCTATATCTTCCTTGCAGGCGCATTGGTTGGTTTCTATCACTTCTTCCACCACCGCTTCCACCAGTTCATCCTTATCCTTAAAATACTGGTAAATGGTCTTTTTGCTCATCCCGAGGTTGGTAGCAATATCATCCATACTCACACTGCGTATGCCATACCGCATCACCAGGTCGTGCGCTGCTTTCTGTATTCTTTGTTTTGTATCTGGTTCTGTCATAATCGGGCACAAAACTATGGAAACTT
>JBJTMN010000424.1:0-2717 GCA_046070545.1 Ferruginibacter sp. | reverse complement strand
CTTTTTATCAGGCTCTTTTAAAGCAAATTCAAATTCAAAACGCGGGCTATCGCTCAGGTCCTCAAATTTCACATCGTGCAGGTAAAAGTCGCTTAATGGATCAATGGTATTTTTAAGCTGAAAATCACTTTGCCCGCCGATCATCAGGTTGTACGTAAAAGTATAAGCCGTTTCATTTTGATTGACCAGGTATAGCTTGAATTTCTCCACAATATCATCATCAAAAATATCTTTGTCAAATACGGGTATGAACGACAGGGAAACCCCGTTCCCTTCCTTCACTTTTGGCTTTGCCTTTTCTTTTTGCACATTGTCGATATATACCTTCTTTTTTTCTGCCTTGAACTTTTGGGAGAACATCTTAAAATAAGGAAAGTCAATCTGGTCGGTATAGATGGGGAATTTTACTCCCTTCACTTCTACCAGCACCATTTTTTCGTTCATGACCTCCAGTACAGTACCTTCCTCATCGGTAAGCAAAACCAGTATTTTATCGCCGGGTTGATATTTCATGTTTACTTGTATAAAAAAACGTCGCACAAAGGTACAACAGTACAAGTGTGCGACGTCCATGAAGTTAAAATTGATATATAAGCAAGGCCGGAAAATTAAAATAAATGAGATCTACCCGTTTTCAGCAGCCAGTTTACTTTTTTTGTAACCGTATAAAAAGTAAATGATGATCCCTAAGAGCAACCAGCCGATAAACCAGACCCAGTTACTCTTGCTCATACCAGTAAGCAGGTACATACAGGTAATTACGCCCATGAGCGGTATCAGAGAATATTTTTTTACGAAGGCAAAAACCGCCAGTAGAATAGCACTTATCCAGAAAATGATCAGCGAAATATTGGTGATTGCCAGGTCCATGAATGTTTTTTTACCTGCGGCATAGTCTGCATCTGCACTAAAGTCGAAATTGAACAGATCGGTGAAATAGTTTTTTGACAGTGCCCATGCCATGATGATCGATCCAATGACGATCAAAGGAAAAATGAACTGCCCGTTGATATATGGCAGGTGAAAACGGCCGGCTATCTTTTCTTTGGCGGGTATCAGTAAAACACCACCACAAACCAGTACAAAGGCAAACAGGGTTGCTATACTGGTGAAATCCAGCACAAATGTTTTATCGGTAAATAAGATGGGAACACCTACTACCAGGCCGGTTACAATGGTTGCAAAAGAAGGCGTTTTATATTTTGGATGAATTTTTTGAAATATGGGTGGTAACAATCCGTCGCGGCTCATGCTCATCCAGATACGTGGCTGCCCCATCTGAAATACAAGTAGAACACTGGTCATGGCAATAACCGCCACAACCGCTACCAGGAACTGCATCCAGCCTACATTCAGGTTCTGGGGTTCAAAAATAAAGGCAAGCGGGTCTCCTACACCGTCAAAGCTTCTGTAATTAGCTGCACCGGTCAGTATCAAGGTAAGCAGGATATAAATGATGGTGCAGATGACCAGTGATAAGATCATACCTCTTGGCAGGTCACGCTGGGGGTTCTTGCTTTCTTCGGCCAGCACACTTACTGCATCAAAACCAATATAAGCAAAGAACACGCTGGCAACAGCCATCATTACACCGCTAAAGCCATTGGGCATAAAAGATTTTACGCCTTCATCATTGGCCGGCATCCAGTTACTGGTTAAACCATTTGCAAATACCAGGTAGCCCCCCACGATGATGATGAGCGCCACCACGGCTATTTTCAACATCACCATCACATTACTGAAATTGCGGCTTTCCTTCACACCGCGGTACACCAGGTAGGTGATCAGGAAGTTGATGACCAAAGCCGGCAGGTCCAGTATCATTCTGAATCCGGCAACCACCGGTGCATTGTTCCAGGCAGCCAGCTCATCGGCATTGGTGCTGCCGCCTTCCACGGCATGCTTGGCTTCCATGTAACTGGTACATAAATATTCAGGAATATGGATATGCATTTTCCCCATCAGGGAAGTAAAATAATCGCTCCAGCTGTAGGCAACATAAATATTGCCAATGGAATATTCCATGATCAAAGCCCAGCCGATGACCCAGGCAAACAATTCGCCAAAGCTGGCATAGGCATAAGTGTAGGCACTGCCTGCAACCGGTATACGACTGGCAAACTCCGAGTAACAAAAAGCAGTGAATGCACAGGCAATACCGGTGATCACAAATAAAATAACCACACCCGGCCCGCCATGAAACACCGCGTACCCCAGGCTGCTGAAACTACCTGCACCCAGGATAGCGGCAATTCCAAAGAAAGTAAGGTCGCGTACGGTAAGCACACGCTTTAACCCGCCACCACCATGCGGATCATCGCTTCCTTCAGCTAAAATGTTGGCTATTTTTTTTGTGCGGAATAAGGAATTTGACATGTTGGTCTCTGTTTTGGTAGAAGGAAATTAAGCAAATATTTTTATAGTTGCCTGTCAGCGTATTGATAAAATTATTGAGATGCGAACACCAACCCCAAAACCGGCTTAACTTTCCCTCATCATCAGATAATCAGCAAGCTCCTGCAATGGTTTTTTGCGGGCTGATAACACGGCAGTATCCTCCAGGTGTTTTAATGCAGTCTGCAGGTATTTATTTTTCAATTCTTTCGCCCAGTCATCTACTTTACAATCGCGGAATATTTGCATTACTTTTTCTACTTTATCGGCCGGATCGGTTTTGATCAGTTCTTTCAGTTCGGCCAGCTGTGCAGGTTTTGCCG
>JBJTMN010000423.1:0-3063 GCA_046070545.1 Ferruginibacter sp. | reverse complement strand
ACACCTGCATGTTGCAACAGTAGGTAATCCGGCCATGCATATGCCTACCATGCTGGGTGGCCTGCCGGGCATGGAAGCGTTGGCAAGTTCTATGATGAAAAAAGAAATGGAAAAAATTGACATGCCGGACGTTCATGAGTTTTTGGATATCATGACTGCCTCAGGAGTTAAATTATGGGCATGCAAATTAGCTATGGATATGTTTCATTATAAGAAAGAAGACCTGTATGAAGGGGTAGATGATATAATTACAGTTGGGGATTTTTATAAGCAAAGCCAGGGCAAGGGTGTACATATGCTGTTTGTATAATATAACAAGGTTTACCATGGCTGTTTTAACAGGCTTATATTAATGCATAGGTAAACTAAAGCCATGAAGTGGATACAAAAAGCAGTTTTTACTGCTTTTTGTATGTAACCTTTGTTACTCAATTGCAATCGTATTAAGTTTAAATTTGCAATAGAAAAAAAAAGATGAAACAGACTATACTAACAAACTGGAATTTTATACGGCTGCTGAGATTGGGAGCCGGCATCGCCATACTGGTTCAGGCTTTTATTGCGCAGGATATGCTATTCGGCTTTTTAGGCCTGATATTTACTGCTATGCCCGTTTTTAATATCGGTTGTTGTGGTGCACAGGGTTGCTATGTTCCGCCGGGTAAAGACCAGGATAAGACAAAAGAAATTGCATATGAAGAAGTGGTTTAAAAAAAATACACTCTATATTATTGGAGCTGCTGTTGGTGCTGTAGCAGGTTATGTTTACTGGCAACAGGTTGGTTGTTCTTCAGGTACCTGTATGATCACATCCAAACCGGTAAACAGCACCATGTACGGGGCCCTGATGGGTTCGCTGTTATTTGGAATATTTAAAAAAGATAAGCAGGAAGTTATTAAAGAAGGAGAAAATAATCATGACGTTTAGCGAAATTATAAATGCAGATAAACCGGTACTGGTTGATTTTTCTGCTGAGTGGTGTGGCCCCTGCAAAATGATGGCACCTATTCTTAAAGACGTGAAAAAAGAAGTGGGCGATGCAATAACTATCATTAAAGTTGATGTGGACCAAAGTCCGCAGGCTGCACAAAAATACCAGGTTCAGGGTGTACCCACACTTATACTTTTTAAAAACGGAAAAGCACTTTGGCGGCAAAGCGGTGTTGTGCCCAAAGCAGGATTGATAGGCGTAATAAAAAAATTCACAACTTAAAATTCACGACAATGAACTTATTTCAGAGATTGTTCGGCAGTGCACCTGCAGTTGATTTAAAAACAATAATCAGCGAAGGCGCTTTTTTGGTAGATGTAAGAACGCCGGGCGAATTTAATTCGGGCCATGTAAAAGGATCGGTAAATATTCCTTTGGATAGCCTACCTAACCAACTTGCCAAATTCAAAAATAAAAAGAACATTATTGTGTTTTGCCGTAGTGGTATGCGTAGCAGCCAGGCAAAAAATATTTTACAGCAAAATGGCTTTACTAATGTTATTAATGGAGGCACCTGGAATAACGTCAGCCAGTTTGTAAAGTAATTCTAACTTTTATATGGAGCTGCCGGCTATTTAAAGCTGGTAGCTTTTTATTTTACACAGGTTTATCTTCAGTAACAGTCATTAATCAAGTAATGATATTAATGCACAAACCCTTTGTGGTACTTGCTTAATTGTAATAACTTTACCAGATACCGATGCCGGTGCACCGGAATTCAGATTCATAAAATCGGCGGCCGTGACAATTAATCAAATATCTGGTTTATGCATGAAGGCTATGAAGAAAATAAAATAATACAGAAACTAACAGCAATTATTAATAAGCTATTGCTGATCATTGCTGTATTGATCATAGCCTTGATCATGCTGCCTGTTTTTTTTAGTTTATATGATAAGCCGGTTAAAACAAGTGAAAAAGAGATAATTGCCAGAACAGTAAGCGATACTGTCACTTACTGGAAAGCTGCTGATATCAATACCATAACAAATATCAAACTAAAAGAACAGGTTGTCTACGGCGAAGAATTAATCACCCATACATCAAAATATTTTGGCCCCAACGGGTCTGTTCTAAAAATAAGCAATGGCCTCAATTGCCAGAACTGCCACTTGAAGGCTGGTACAGCTATTTTTGGAAATAACTATGGTTCTGTTGCATCACTGTATCCAAAATTCAGGGCCAGGAGCGGAACCATAGAAAATTTGTACAAAAGGATCAACGATTGTTTTGAAAGAAGTTTGAATGGAAAGGCAATTGATACATCGGGCAAAGAAATGCAGGCGATAGCAGCTTACATCAATTTTATCGGATCCAATGTTGCCAAAGATAAAAAGGCAGCAGGTTCAGGACTCAAAGACCTGGCCTGGCTAGACCGTGCAGCTGATCCGGAAAAGGGGAAGATCGTATATACAACAAAATGCCAAAGCTGTCACCAGCCCAATGGTGCAGGTGTTTTTAACGCTGATAAAACCGAATATACATACCCGGCTTTATGGGGAATTAACAGTTTTAATGAAGGCGCCGGATTGTACCGCATCAGCAGTTTTGCAAAATTTGTAAAATGTAATATGCCACAGGGAACAACTTATCTGAACCCCCAGCTAACTGATGAAGAGGCCTGGGATGTGGCTGCCTTTATTATTTCACAAATAAGACCCCGCATGGATATTTCAAAAGACTGGCCTGATATTTCGAAGAAACCCGTTGATCATCCTTTTGGCCCTTATACAGACTCATTTACCGAAAAGCAGCACAAGTACGGCCCATTTAAACCGATCGTGGAAGCACAAAACAAAAAAGAAGAGATCTTAAAACAAAGATCATCAACTGTAAAGAAATAGAACCTGATCATAAACAGCAGCTTTTCCCGGTACTTTCCAAATATTACCTTTAGTGACTCTGAGGTTGATTATATCTTTCAGTAAATTACAGCATGATTATAGATAACCTGTCAGAAATATTTGAACCTGCATTGCTGAAAGAGATTCATCAGTTTGGCGTTGTGCAGCATTATAAAGAAGGAGACCTGATCATGGATTATGGCAAGTACATCCGTATGATGCCCCTG
>JBJTMN010000422.1:0-3098 GCA_046070545.1 Ferruginibacter sp. | reverse complement strand
CAAGGATAGTTTTCTGCAACATGCACTGGCGCTGGAATACATCAAGATCGGAGAGGATGAGGAAGCCCGTAAACTGTTCAACGAAATTTTGCTCCGGGAGCCAACCTATATCGGCTCTTACTACCACTTGGGTAAATTATTAGAACGGGTGGGCGACTATGATAAAGCCATCAGGATTTATAAAAGAGGTATTGAAGAAGCCCGGAAGGCGAATGATATGCATACCAGGATGGAATTGCAGGGGGCACTTGAGGATATTGAAGAATAGGATGGGGAGGACCGGAATTAAAGATTGAAGCGAAGGCTGATAATCAATGTTCCACGCTCATATTCAATGCAAACGGGTCATTGCATTTTCCTGAATATTGAACATGGAGCGTTGAATATTGGATATTTTTTGGACAAGCTTTTTGTTCTTTGGTCATCATCGTTGATCCGATCGCTATCCGGACTCTCCAGTACCACATACCAAAGGGAGACTTTTTTCTTAGTATAGTTTGAAAATCATACAATGGATCTTTTAGAAAAATTCAGGGAGTATATCAAACATCATAATCTTTTTCAACCAAAAGATAAGCTGCTGCTTGCTGTAAGCGGGGGAGTAGATTCTGTTGTGCTTTGCGAACTGTGCAAACAGGCCAGTTATGATTTTATCATTGCCCATTGTAATTTTCAGTTACGGGGAGCAGAAAGTGAGCGGGATGAGAATTTTGTCAGGGCGCTAGGCAAAAAGTATGAGGTTGAAGTATTGGTCAGAAAATTTGAAACAGAAAAGTACGCAACCGAAAATAAACTCAGCATCCAGGTTGCAGCACGTGAACTGCGTTACGCCTGGTTTAATGAACTACTGGAGAAAACAAAAATTGACTCAAAGTCTGACATTCCTGATTCTCAATTCCTGATTCCTGATTACCTTCTCACTGCCCACCATGCCAACGACAATATGGAAACCCTGTTAATGAATTTCTTTAAGGGAACTGGTATCAACGGACTGCACGGTATCTTGCCCAGGCAGGGAAATATCGTTCGGCCTTTACTCTTTGCAAAAAAAGAAGCGCTCAGCCAGTTTGCAACAATCAATAACCTGGAATTTATGGAGGATTCTTCCAATGTTTCTGATAAATATACACGCAATTATTTCCGCAACCAGTTGATCCCTGGCCTGCAAAAAGTATTTCCACAGGTAGAAAATAACCTGTTACATAATATTGAACGCTTCCGGGAAATTGAATCCTTGTATCAGCAATCGGTGGAACTCAATATTAAAAAGCTGCTGGAGAAAAAAGGGAACGAAATACATATTCCCGTTTTAAAACTGTTGAAGACAACAGCTTTGAACACGATCCTGTACGAGATCATTAAAGATTACGGGTTTACTGCTCACCAGGCCGAAGAGGCAGCTGCATTGCTAAAAAGTGATTCGGGAAAATATATCTCATCGGCTACGCATCGTATCATTAAAAACCGCAACTGGCTTATTATTGCACCAAACAAAACCGTTGAAGCAGAAAATATATTTATTGAAGAAAATGATACACAGGTTGTATTTCAGCAAGGTGTAATTGATATGGAACGGTTATCAACCACAAACCACCCACAGGGCTCTGTGGGCAAACCATCCGCAGGATCTTTCGGACAAACTACAAATTTCGTAGCTCAGCTGGATGCTGCCTGTATCATATTCCCGCTCTTACTTCGCCGATGGAAACCCGGCGACTACTTTTATCCGCTGGGCATGCAAAAGAAAAAGAAACTGAGCCGTTTTTTAATTGATCAGAAATTATCCATCACGCAAAAAGAAAAAACCTGGGTACTAGAAATGGATAAGAAGATCATCTGGGTGATTGGCAGGCGAATTGATGACCGATTTAAAATAACCGGCAAAACAACAAGCATTCTGCAGGTCAGTTTCCACGAAAAGTGATGATCTGGTCCAGCCGCATATCCCTGATCTGTGCTGCCAGTTGATCCAGTAACGGGTATTTACCGCTGATCTGGCAAAGGGCAATGATATAAACTGCCCCAAAAACAGAACCCCATATATGTGCCGAATGATTGATCGTTTTGGACTGGCTTTTATCAAGCTGCCAGGAGATGAGCAGGTAAATGATACCAAATAAAAACCCTGCAATATATACAGGTATAAATACCAGCCCGATACCCTGTAAAGGATTAAGCGCAATCTGGGCAAATACAATGGCCGAAACACCGCCCGAAGCACCCAGGCTCCTGTAATAATAATTCTCTTTGTTTTTGCCGTATGTTGGTAACAGGCTAACACCAACTGCTCCCGCATACATCAGGAAATAAAGCAGGTAACCGGCTTTGCCAAATATTTCTATGAAAAAAGATTCCACACCGGTACTATGTTTCAAACCGTTCATATCCTGGTATTCCTGCCCGGTTCCAAAAAGGTATAATGCGTACATATTGAAGACCAGGTGCGGAATATTTGCATGAATTAAACCGCAACTGAAGAACCGGTACCATTCATTTCGCTGGCTTATTGCCGGAGGATAAAAGATCAGTTTATCCATTACAGACTGGTTATTAAATGCTGCCAGGGATACAACGCTGGTGGCAACGATCAGCAAAAGGGTAACGTTTATGATCATAATGATATGATAATCGTGCTTTATTGATTAAATCATGCGATTGACTGTATAGCCGGCTCCCACAATGAAAGAATAAAGATAAGATAGCAAAATCAATATGCTGTTTTTTCTGATTGACAGAAGGGGTAGTTTTACTTAAAACAGATAACCGGATTTCAATCTTATTAGCGGCTTGATCAGGAATGTGTATAACCTGTTGCAGAAATTACTCCAAAAATTACCAAGTATTAATACTAATTATACAATTAATACGTTTATGTAGTTATTATTCTACATAAATTTCAGTAGAAAAAGCATTAAACATATTGACTTTCAACAGATTAGATAGTCAATACTGTCTATTGCTGTAACCAATATCCAAAAAATGAAACCAAACTTACACAAGTTTACCGGAGATGTGCAGCCCCTAACTGCAAAAACATGTACCGGGCTACCTGATTATTGTAAATATGTTAAAACTGATTTTATATCCACAAGTATAAA
>JBJTMN010000421.1:0-5375 GCA_046070545.1 Ferruginibacter sp. | reverse complement strand
GCCAGCAGCAACTCCTCCAGCAACGCATATTCCCTTTTTGCCGCAATTACCAACACATCGCTGTGGTTTTTAGCAGCGCCACGTATCATGGAAGGGCCGCCAATGTCAATCTTTTCAATAATCAGTTTTTCATCGGTGGTTGATTTAACTGTTTCTTCAAAAGGGTACAAATCCACAATCACCAGGTCAATTTCAGGAATATTGTATTGCTGCATTTCAGCAACATGTTCTGCATCTTCCCTTTTACCCAATATACCCCCAAATACAGAAGGATGCAGTGTTTTAACCCGGCCACCCAGGATAGAAGGATAGGTTGTAAGCGATTCAACTGGCACGCAGGGAATGTTCAGGTCTTCAATAAACTTTTGTGTGCCACCGGTTGAATAAATGGTAATGCCCAGCTCATGTAACTGCTGAACAATGTTTTCAAGCCCGTCTTTATAAAAAACTGAAATAAGGGCCGACTGAATTTTTTTTTGCATCTGTATTGATTAAAATGGCCACATCAGAGAATTGCAGCCCCTTAAGTAGATAATTACGGCGCAAATTTACAGATTTAAAATCAGCAAACTGAATTGAAAACGGCAATGTTGATTTTTTGATGAAAGGTATTTCTTATTGGAGATCTGCTGCTGTTTTCCTGTATCCGTTCAGCCTGATCTCGGCCCTGGCATTTTTAAGGACCTGCTGCGGATTTTTTGCAGCATTCACAGGCCGGCTTATTCCATAACTTTTTACTTCCAGTATGCGGGATACATTAACCTGCCGGGATAACAGGTAATTTTTTACAATTTCAGCTCTTTCCGTTGCCAGCTTAGTGCACAAAGTATAAGACCCTTCAGCAAGGTTGGCATGCCCGTCAATTGATATACTTAGTTCAGGATTATCTTTCAGTAAATGAATAACACTGTCCAGTACAGTATAAGTTGCCGGTGTTAATGACCAGTCGGCCAAAGCAAATGGCACGGCAATGGCTCCGGAATCAGGGCAGCCTTCAAAATCGCTTAAGCCAAAAACATCAGGACATTTATCCTCTTCATCGGCAATACCATCCTCATCTTTATCAACAAAGATCTTTGGTTTGGGCGGCGGCGGGTACAGCAGCCGAAGCTCGGCACGGCAGTTTACAAACAGGCCGTTCTTATCTTTGTTTACGTATTTCTGTCTTGTTTTGCCCCAGGCCTTTATCTGGTTTATCCTGGATAAAGCAACGCCCCTGCCCAAAATATAGGTTTGAATGAACAAAGCCCTGTTGAGTGAAAGATAATAACAAACTGTATCCGAACCCTCATCTTTATATGCATAGCCATCGATAGCCAGTGTTATGGTGGTATCACGCAGTAAAATACGTACTACGCTGTCCAACGTTTCCATGGTAAATTTATGAAACAGGGCCGATTGCTTGTATTCAAACCTGATAACGATGGTGTCTTTACCTGGAGGCAGAGACTGAACCCCCGATGCAGGCGCTCCGGCAAAAACAGCAGTGCCGGCACATAAAAAAAGGAATACAATAAGGTGCCGGAGATGAAGCATCCGCAAATTTAGTGTTATTGTTAATGAAATTTCTGCCGGCAAAAGTACATAATGTAAAAAAAACAGGTAGCCGGCCCACATTAAACGCTGGTTATATGCCGATATTGTAGATAAATGCACCTGTATCGGGTACAGAATAATAGTTCAGGTTCAGGGCCCTGCATTCCTGTTTCCATTTTTCTATTTTCCAGGCGGGGTTTGAGGCATCAAAGACAAAAAGTTTACAGTTAAAGCTTGCTGCCAGTGAGGCAATCTGAATTTTCGGGTTTTTTGAAATGATGATCAGGTCTAGCTGCATTTTTTGATCTGCAGCTGCAAAGTTCAGCAGGGTATCTGCTATCAGTATTCTTTTGTTATTGAACTGGTAAAACATGCCATGGTTAAATACTGAAGTCAAAGAGTCGGCTCTTTGATCAAGCTGCATCGCAACTCTGCCCGGTTTTAAATGAAAATTCTGTAATACACCATCCTGCAATAAAATAGTATCGCCAATGAACTGGTAGCTGTTCCCTGTTATGAAGTCTATGGCTTTATAACGGGAAACATTGTAAACAATCAGTTTTTGTTGTTTACTGATCTGCCAGTTGTTATAAAAAGCCTGAGACAAAAAAGCAAACAGCGCAATCAAAGCCATGTTGAAATATTTTTTCTGTTTCAGCAACAACCAGGCACCTAAACCAGCCACCACTGCATACAACAGCCAGGTTGATAAAACAGTGGCAGGAATTTTATCCCATACTGCAAAAGGCAGTTCATTTATCCAGAGAATTATTTTGTTCATTAGTCCAACCAATGCCGCAACCAGTTTTCCGGCATACAAAGCCACATAGGGGATCCATGAAAAAACAACCAACCCGATTTCGGCATATAAAATAAGGCCCGAGAGTGGAACAGCGATCATATTCGATACCAGGAACAGGTTGGGGAACTGGTGAAAATAATAAATACAAACCGGGAAAGTGAGCAGCTGTGCAGCTACAGATACTGCCATTAACTGCCAGGCTTTATCCAGCCATTTATTTTTCAGGTAGATGCAGTTGTAAATTGGTTTTTGGAAAATAACAATACTCAGCACGGCCAGGTAAGACAATTGAAAACCCACCGCCCATAGAAAGTAGGGATTATAACAAAGCAATACAAATGCCGATGCCGCCAGAGAATTGTATATACTGGTTTCTTTGAAAAAACTTTTACCCACCGCAATAAATGAAAACATAACTGCAGCACGCAATACAGACGGAGAAGCCCCGGTAAGGATGGAGAACAGCCAGAGACAGGCCAGTATCAAAAACAACTGCAACCATTTTGATTTATTGATGACAGGGATCTTTGCAAAAATCCAAACCAGCATCAAATAGATCAAAGCCAGGTGCATACCCGATATGGCGATGATATGCACCACACCGGTATTGCTGTATGCCTGCACCAGGTCCTTATCCAGGTCGTTGGTGTAACCGATCAGCAATGCTTCGGCTATACCCTGTTCATCTTTGGTTGAATCCATCGATTGCTGCAAAACATCTAATATATATACCCTTGCAGAAAAAATGAATTGTTTAAACCGGTTTTTTGAACCTCCCTTCAATAACACCCAATCTTTGTCTTTTAAAAACACGTTGTGAAAAATCCCCTGGAAAGCCGCATAACGCTGGTAGTTAAAAGCACCGGGATTACCTGAATTTTTTATTCGTTGAAGAGCTTTGTGAATGATTATTCTGTCACCGTATTTTAACCTTGTTCCAATACTGTCCTTCGAAAAATACAATAACAACTTGCCTGCTGCTGCAACTGCTTTACCATCCTGCACAACATTTTCTACAACCCCATCAGCTTTGTAAGATTTATTTTTTTCAACCAGCGGTTCATCAATACGCACCACCAGGTAGCTGCTGTCTTTATAATAATTTCCATACCAGTTTTTATGATGCTGAACATCCTGGTGCCAGGTAAGCCAGGCACCTGCAGCACAAATCAGCAGTTGAATGCTAAACCCCAGCACCGCCTGAGTTTTAAAACGCCAGGCAATGGGTAATACTGAAAGCAACATAAAAATAGTGCCGAACAAGATCAAAGCGGTTACAATAACTGGCAGTGAAATTTCAAGATACCATTGCAGCAAAATGCCGGCAATTAATGGCAGCAGCAGGCGGATAAAAGGAGCTTCTTTCCAGATGGGTATGGAGTAAGGGCGGGACATATTACAAAATAAAAATTGTTGCTGAGAAATCAAAAGTATTTTGCATAAAAAGAGGTTGCAAATTGCAACCTCAGGAATTTCTTAACAATGAGCAGATTAATTTTTATTTACTCAAATGCATACTCCGCTCCTTATACAACTGCCTGAAGTAAGGATCACGCAGGTCTTTAATGAATCGTATTGCTTCGCCGGTACTCTTCATCTCCGGTCCTAGCTCTTTATTTACACCGGGAAATTTATTGAAAGAGAAAACAGGTTCTTTAATGGCAAAGCCGGTCAGTTTTTTTTCAAAAGTAAAATCCTTCAGTTTGCTTGATCCGATCATGATCTTGGTCGCAATATTCAGGTAAGGTATCTGGTAAGCTTTGGCTATGAAAGGCGTGGTACGGCTTGCTCTTGGATTTGCCTCAATCACATACACATTACCATCTTTAATGGCAAACTGGATATTGATAAGTCCCTTGATGTGTAATGCCCTTGCAATCTTTTCGGCATACTCTTCCATGGTATG
Source organism: Ferruginibacter sp. (assembly GCA_046070545.1). Lineage (GTDB taxonomy): Bacteria > Bacteroidota > Bacteroidia > Chitinophagales > Chitinophagaceae > Ferruginibacter. The sequence continues at coordinate 1,131 of JBJTMN010000421.1, read as the reverse complement.
CACGATCAGCGGAGACAGGTTGAATTGCGGCAATACGGCATTACTATCTCCGCTATGGATACCGGCCGGTTCAATATGTTCCATTACTCCCATCACATGAAAATCTTCACCGTCAAAAATGGCGTCTATCTCTGCTTCCTGGCAACGGTCCAGGAAATGGTCGATCAGGATCTTATTGCCCGGCAAATGTTTTATCAGGCTCAGCACCCCTTTTTCCAGGTCTTCATCATTAATTACAATTCGCATTCTTTGTCCGCCTAATACATAACTGGGGCGGATAAGAACCGGGTAACCAACTTTATTTGCCACTTCAATCGCTTCATCAGTGTTATAAGCTGTTCCATAATTCGGGTAAGGGATTTCAAGTTCCTTCAGCATATCACTGAACCTTCCGCGGTCTTCGGCAATATCCATACTATCATATGAAGAGCCGATTATCCTGATCCCTTTTTCATGTAGGCGCTTGGCAAGTTTCAAAGCCGTTTGCCCACCCAGCTGCACAATTACACCATAAGGTTTTTCGTGCTCAATGATCTCCCATAGGTGCTCCCAGAATACCGGTTCAAAATAAAGTTTGTCGGCAATATCAAAATCGGTTGACACAGTTTCAGGGTTACAATTCACCATGATAGCTTCGTAACCGGCTTCCTTAACTGCCAGCAGGCCATGTACACAACAATAGTCAAACTCAATACCCTGGCCAATCCTGTTGGGGCCGCTTCCCAAAACAATGATCTTCTTCTTATCCGTAACCAAACTTTCATTGCTCAACAGTTTGCTTTCATTCACCGGTTTGTTTTCAAAAGTAGAGTAGAAGTAAGGCGTCTTTGCTTCAAACTCGGCACTGCAGGTATCCACCATTTTAAACACACGGGTAAGGCCCATCGCCTTTCTTCTTTCGTAAACAACTTCAGCATCTTCTTCCTTCATGATACGAACGATCTGCTCATCGCTGAATCCCAAAAATTTTGCTTCGGTTAAAACATCATCCGGCAAAGTTTTCAGATCATATTGGGCGATCTTCTTTTCACAGTCACAGATCTTTTGTATCTGGTAAATGAACCAGCGATCAATGCCCGTGCTTTCGCAAATGCGTTTTACACTGGCACCTGCCATCAGCGCATCTTTAAT
>JBJTMN010000420.1:0-11054 GCA_046070545.1 Ferruginibacter sp. | reverse complement strand
CTCTATTATCAAAAATTACAAGTTTGTTCCTGTACAAAAAGCCAAAGATGATATTGTATCTGCCATCAAAAAAATGATCAATACAGATGCCGATATGGATTACTGGACCGAAATAGGAATAGCCAATGCTTTATTATGCGCCTGGCTGATGGAAGGTAAAAACACGAAGGATATTACCGACAAAATGGTTATTGATGCCTATAAAAAGGTTTGGAATATTGCAGGTTTGCAAAATAAAAAAGTGGCAGAAACAGAGCATTTCGATTTCCTGATAGATGCATATACAGGACTGGTTAAAAAGCCTGTAAACCTAACTGTCATTAAAAGGATAAAGCTGGATCTGGAGAATATTATTAAATAGGTCCTTATGTTTACATGAAATTGAATAAATGTTGATTTTTTGACATTTAGTTAAACCAATTGTAAGAAACAGGTAATTTTCCTGTTTCCCTGCCTATTATTTGGCATTTCTCATTCAGGTGGTTATCTTTGTTGTCCTTTTTTAAGGAGAAACCCTATTTAATAACAACCAAAAATTTCTATTTATGGCTGTAAAAATGAGACTGCAAAGGCATGGCTCAAAGAAGCGCCCCTTTTATTTTATCGTAGTAGCAGATGGCCGTGCGCCACGTGACGGTAAATTCATCCAAAAACTTGGTACTTACAATCCTTTAACGGTTCCTGCAACAATTCAGGTAGATCGTCAGAAAGCATTGGACTGGCTGCAAAAAGGTGCTCAACCCACCGATACTGTACGTCGTATCCTTTCTTTCAAAGGTGTATTGTACCTGAAGCATTTACTTCGTGGTGTAAGCTTAGGCTTATTTGATGAAGCAGGTGCTATGGAAAAATTCACTGCATGGACTGCTGAACACGAGTCAAATGTAGCCCGTCGCCAGGGAGCCCATAAAAAGGCCCGTAACGATAGCCGCAACCAACCGGTTGTGAAAAAGGTGGAAGCAAAAGTTGAAGCAGCAGCACCAGCTGCAGACGCTACTGAAGCTGCAATTGAAGCATCAGCTGCCGAAGAAACCAAAACAGAAGAATAAATCACCTCTGTTCCGTTAATTCTTTTAAAGTCCTGGTTTTATTACCGGGACTTTTTTTTGATAACGATGCCGGATCCTGGATCCTCGAAGGTACCTGATCATTTAACAGCCGGCTAAAATTTGAACTTTATCCAGCATCCAGAATCCAGTATCTGATTTCGTATCTTGCACCCTCATGAACCATTATTTTAAAATAGGAAAACTTGCAGCCAGTACCGGTTTAAAAGGTGAACTGGTTTTGCAGCATAACCTGGGAAAAAAAACGACACTCAAGGGACTGGAAGCTATTTTCCTGGAAGAGAAAAAAGACAGCTTTATTCCTTATTTTTTGCAATCGGCCAAAATAAGGAACCACGATGAAACGGTTATAAAGCTTGAAGGCATTGACATAGTAGAAGCTGCCCGTAAACTCACACCCCGTGAGGTCTGGATCACCGAAGAGGATTTTAAGAAATTCGCTGCAAAATCATCACCCATAGCCCTGCTAGGTTTTAATATTATCAATGAGGGCGAAGACCTGGGAGAAATACTGGAAGTAATAGAACAGCCACACCAGGTTTTATGTGCCATACTTTTAAATGGTAAAGAGGCATTGATTCCCATTCATGAGGACAGCCTGGAAAAAGTGGATGCAAAGAACAGGAAAGTGTATGTTAGTTTGCCGGATGGTTTGCTGGAGATTTACAGGTAGTTTGGCAACCCTGACGGCGGTCGCAAACCCTGACGGCGGTTGAGACAAGAAGTAGTTATCAAGTGATCTTTGCTTAACAATACATACTGACTTACAAATTGTAAATTCGTATAGTGAATTCCCCACAACGCATCATAGCGCATTTAGACCTGGATACTTTTTTTGTATCGGTAGAACTGCTCAATCATCCTGAGTATGCAGGCAAGCCTGCATTCGTGGGTGGGCGTGACAGGGGGGTAGTTACCTCTGCCAGTTACGAGGCCAGGGCATTTGGTGTACGCAGCGGAATGCCCAGCCGAAAGGCTTTGCAGCTTTGTCCACATGCCATTGTGCTGGGCTGGAGTCGCGGTGAATACAGCCGTTACAGCCGCTGGGTAACGAAGATCATTGCAGCCAAAGCTCCGCTTTGTGAGAAAGCATCTGTGGATGAATTTTATATCGATCTTACCGGCATGCAACGCTTTTTTGATCCCCTGCAATGGACCATCGATCTGCGAAAGCAGATCATGGATGAAACCAAACTACCTATTTCATTTGGACTGGCCAGCAATAAAATGATGGCTAAAATTGCAACCGACGAGGCAAAACCAAACGGCTATTTACAGGTTCCTTTTGGAAAAGAAAAGGAATTCCTGGCGCCTATGAAAGTGAGTAAGATCCCGGGTGTGGGAGAACATACCTACGAAGTATTGAAATCCATGAGCATTCATACTATCAAAGATATCAGTGAAAAAACAGTTGAAGAATTGGAAGAAAGACTGGGCAAATGGGGTATTGATCTCTGGTACAAAAGCCAGGGCATTCATCATGGAGAGGTTTCAAATTATCATGAAGCAAAATCAATTTCCAGTGAACATACTTTTAATGAAAATAAGCTGGACATGGATTACTTAAAAAGTGAACTGGTAAGACTCACCGAAAAAATTGCTTATGAATTGCGGCAGGATGGAAAAGTGGCCGGCTGTGTTGCAGTAAAGATAAGGTATCACGATTTTGAAACCGTTTCCCGCCAGACAACGGTTACTTATACCTGTGCCGATGATGAGATCATTCCTGTGGTAAAAGAACTATTTGATAAATTATATAAAAAAGGCGAGCCGGTTCGCTTGCTGGGTGTACGTTTGAGTGAACTTACCAACGATGCCATACAAACCAACCTGTTTAATGATGTGGAAAGCAAGAAAGACCTTTACAAAGCCATTGACAATGTGAAAGAGCGATTTGGCAAAGCTGCTGTAAAAAGAGCCTCTTCTAATTAATCAGCCTGATCAATAAGATCGAAAAGGGTTCTCTTTTCCAAAACTTTTAAAGTAGCATCTCTTGTAGCGGCCATTACTTTGTTCAGGCCGCAGGTTTTTTCATCGCAATCCCCGCATTTTTCATAAAAATTCAAACTTACACAGGGTAGTAATGCAATAGGGCCTTCAATGATACGCATGGCTTTAGCCAATGTTGTTTTTTTAGGTTGGTCGGCTAAAAAATAACCCCCTCCTTTTCCTTTTTTGCTTTCTAAAATGCCTTGCATCTTTAATTGAAGCAGGATGCTTTCGAGGAATTTGATTGGGATCTTTTTTTGTCCGGCTATTTCAGAGATCAGTACAGGTCCTTTGCCGTAGCTGGCTGCCAGGTAACCAAGCGCTTTTAATCCGTATTGGGTTTTCTTAGATAACATATTACTTTACTGTCCGCCAAAAGTAAAATAAAATACACAAAATATTAGTCTATTTAAACGATAGAGTAATTATCTTTGCTGAAAAATACAATCACTATGAGTTTAAGATTAGGGGATATTGCTCCCAACTTCAAAGCAAAATCATCTCTGGGAGAAATTGATTTTTACGAATACCTGGGCGATAGCTGGGGGATATTGTTTTCGCATCCTGCTGATTATACACCGGTTTGTACCACCGAACTGGGCCGCACGGCTGCGTTAAAAGATGAATTTGCAAAACGTAATATAAAAGTATTGGCATTGAGTGTTGATCCGGTTGATAAACACCTGGGCTGGATCAATGATATCAATGAAACCCAGCATTGTACGGTTGATTTTCCTATTATCGCCGATGATGACAGAAAGGTTTCTGAACTATATGATTTTATTCATCCCAATGCATCAGCAACAGCAACTGTGCGCTCGCTGGTGATCATTGGCCCCGATAAAGCAGTTAAGCTGATCATTACATATCCTGCATCTACCGGAAGGAATTTTGTGGAAGTACTAAGAGTTATTGATTCTTTACAGCTTACTGCAAACTACAGTGTGGCTACACCAGCCAACTGGGCAGCGGGCGAAAAAGTGATTGTGGTGCCGGCAGTAAGTACCGAAGATGCCATTAAGAAATTTCCGAAAGGAGTAGAGATCGTAAAGCCGTATTTGCGGTATACTCCGCAACCGAATATTGGTTAAGTATATTTTGCCGGTAAGGCGGCAAGGCGTTTTAAATTTTACGTCTTCCCGACTTACCGGCACATTTTAGTTGTTCTTCTTTAATTGCTGTAGCAATGCCCTTATGTCTTTTGGCAATTCTGCTTTCAGATCAATTATTTCCCCATCAGCATCAGTAAACTTCAACCTGTACGAATGTAAAGCCAGTCTGTTCAGCATCGGCCTTTCTTCTTCATCATGCTTGCTGAGCTTGTATTTCTTTTTGATAGAAGAAAGCAAAACAGGTTTTCCATCACCATACAACTCATCGCAGGCAAGCGGGTGGCCCATATTCTTGCAATGAACCCTTATCTGGTGTGTACGGCCCGTATGCAACTGAAACTGTACCAATGAAAACATTTTATTTTCCTCCATCACTTCATAATCGGTCACCGAAGGTTTTCCTCTCTGATGTACAATGTAAAAACCTTTCTGCACACCATGTTCAGCAATAGGAGCATCGATGGTTGCTTTTTTGGGAGAAGGGATACCATGCACGAGTCCCAAATAATATTTTTCAATTTCCCTGCCTTCAAAAAGCTGGGAGAAGAATTTATGAGCTGCTTCTGTTTTTGCAAAGATGATGATGCCACTGGTATCTCTGTCCAAACGATGAACAGTAAAGATGGAGCCATACTTTTCCAGGAGAATATCTTTCAGCGATGTTTGTGTTTGTTCCCTGTCGGGGATGGATAACAAACCTGCCGGTTTATTTACAGCAACAAAGGAATCGTTCTCGAAAACAATTTCAGGATTATACTTTTTCAAAACTTATTTCTTTTTGGAAGTGTTCATGTATTTCAGCAGGCGTATCTCTTTTTCGCTCAGGTAACGCCATTTGCTGCGCTCTACATTTTTCTTGGTAAGATTGGCGTACATAACCCGGTCCAGTCCCTTTACATCATAACCAAGATGTTCGAAAATACGGCGCACAATACGGTTGCGGCCACTGTGCAGTTCAATGCCGATGATGGATTTGTCTTTACTGTCGGCATAAGCCAGGCTGTCGATCAGGATTTTACCATCTTCCAAAGTAAGGCCCTCAACGATCTTGTCAAAATGGGTTTTAGTTAGTGGCTTATCTAATTTTACTTCGTAGATCTTTTTTATCTCGTAGCTGGGATGAGAAAGTTTTTGTGTAAGGTCGCCATCATTGGTCAATAATAAAACACCAGACGTGTTCCTGTCCAATCTTCCGATGGGATAAACCCTTTCTGTAGTGGCCTGCTTTATCAGTTGCAAAACCGTTTTTCTTCCCTGCGGGTCATCGGTGGTAGTTATATAATCTTTGGGTTTGTTCAGTAAAATGTACACCAGGTTCTTTGTGACGAATAGTTTCTTGCCATTGTAAACAACTTCGGCTTTCTCCTCAACCTTGAATCCTGGTTCGGTTACAACTGCACCATTCACTTTTACTTTGCCGGCAGTAATTAATTCTACCGCTTCCCGGCGAGAACAAACACCACAATGTGCCATGAATTTATTCAAAGGCATTACACCAGTTGGTGCATTGTCATTGGCAGCTATTGCTTTGGCTGATTTTTGATGGGGTGTTTTTGCTGTTCCTCTTGGCTTATGTTCAGTTGCAGCAGCAGGAGTCTTTCCTTTTGCATTATCGGCAGCTTTGGCAGCCATGCCGCCTTTTTTTGCCTGGCGGGCAAGGTATTCCTCTTTCTTTTTCTCTTCAAAGAAGGCATTCCGTTCCTTGCGGTACTTTTTCTTTTCCTGGCGGAATTCCTCTTTAATTACACTGTTTTTCTTTTTGGGAACAAATTTCTGGAATGGAGACTGGCTCATATTTAACTTGATTTTGCTGTTTTACAACAGTAGTGAAAAGCAAAGGTAATCTTTTTCCTGAGAGTCGTTCATAGGGCGGTTTTTTGCAATAAAAAAGCTGCTCCTTTTGAGGAACAGCTTCTTGCCGGGCTGGGTAGGTAATTATTTTTTTGCCCTGTCTTTATCGCCACGGGCCTTTTTCATTTCTTCTTTTTTCTTCAATTGTTCAGGGGTAAATATTTTATTATGCTGTGCTTTGGCTTCCGCTTTCAAAGCCATCATCTGGGTTTTCTTCTGCTCCCTGCTAAGCGATTCATTGTTTTTTATCTGCTCGGCTTTTGCATGCGTTGCAGTATGTTGTGCTTTTAATTTTGCAACCTGGTCATCGGTCAAATTCAGGTTGGATTTCATTTTATCAAGATGCTTCGCGTATTCAGCTTCTTTTTTAGCTTTATGTTCTGCCCTTAACTGTGTTTGTTTTGCTTTTTGTTCTGCAGTTAACAAACCATCCATTTTTGTTTTTCTTTCTTTAAGAATGGCAGCTTTCCTGTCACGCTGTTCCCTTACGGTAATGCTTTCATTCTTGTTAAGCTCCTGCATTTTCTTGCGGATATCTTCATGAATGGTCCTGGCCTGTTTTTTCTGATCTTCTGTAAAATTCAGTTCTTTGGCCATCATTCCTTTTTGATGATGTTTTTCTTTACCCATTTTATGCTGGGCACTTACACTAACTGTTAAAGCCAACAAGGCTATCAGGGGAATCAATACTTTTTTCATGTCTATTTGTTTAAATGTTTACATATAGACTAAAAGAAGAACGCAGGGTTTAATGGGATAAGTTAAAGGAAATCTATGCCTCGTTTTTATTGGCCAGTTGTCCACAGGCTGCATCAATATCTTTACCACGGCTGCGGCGCACCCTTACATTTACCCGGTTTTTTGCAAGGTAATCGGTAAATAGCTGCGTAGTATCTTCATCCGACTTCAGGAAGGGGATACCTGAAACGGTATTGAACTCAATCACATTTATGAGGTGTGTGGGGATCTTGCGATATACTTTTACCAGTTCTTCAGCATCTTCTATACTGTCATTCACGCCTTTCAACAGAACATATTCCAACGTGATGTCATTCTTGGTTTGCTCATAAAAATAATTGAGTGCTTCGGTCAGGGCGGCAATATTATTGGTCTCATTAATGGCCATGATGGTATTGCGCTTTTCATCATTGGCTGCATGCAGGGATAAAGCCAGGTTAAATCTTACTTTATCATCTCCCAGTTGCCTGATCATTTTTGCAACGCCTGCCGTGGAAACAGTGATCCTCTTCGGACTCATCGCCATGCTGTCGCTGGCAGTTATTCTTTCAATCGATTTCAGCACATTGTTGTAATTCAGCAGTGGTTCACCCATACCCATGTACACAATATTGGTAAGTCCCGTGCCGTACATTTTTTCGCTTTGTTCATTCAATATGGCTACCTGGTCGTAGATCTCATCAAAATGAAGGTTGCGTTTGCGGTCCATTAAACCGGTAGCGCAAAACTTACAGGCCAGGCTGCAACCAATTTGTGATGATACGCAGGCTGTATTTCTTTTCTCCGTTGGAATGATCACGCCTTCCAGTAAATGACCATCGAAAGTTTTAAACCTCGATTTTAAAGTGCCATCGCTGCTGTGCTGTGTCAAATCAACAGTCATGGTATTGAATTCAAAATCTTCAGCCAGTTTTTTACGCAATTCAAGCGATAAATTGCTCATATCATCAAAACTGCGTGCATTTTTCTTCCACAGCCATTCATAGGTTTGTATGGCACGGAATTTTTTATCACCGATAGATTCAAAATATTCCTTTAGTTCTATAAGACTTAAACTGCGTATGTTTTTTACTGCTGACATCCGGCAAAGGTACTGCCGGCAAGGCTATTTTCAGTAATAAAATGTATTCTGTAAACGGTATAGGCAGTTTGGCGGCAATTTTGTAGTTTCCGTTAATAAAACTGAACCATGCACAAGAATAATGTATTGTTACTGCTGGTACTGGTCTTTTCCTGCTTCTGCAGCCGCTGCAGTTCCAGGGTGCAGTCAAATAACAATTATGAATCCACAACAGATTCTGTGAGAACTGTTTTGAAAGGGCTGAATTTTCCCTGGGAGATCTTGTGGGGAAAAGACGATCATATATGGATGGCAGAACGCAAAGGAAAGATCAGTAAGATCGATCCCGCTACCGGCAAAATTGTTTTTTCAGCATCGGTTGATGATGTTGTGAGCAATAACGAAGGTGGTATGCTGGGTATGGTACAGCATCCTGATTTTTTGATTAATGGATTGTTTTATGTGGTGTTCGATTATGACTCTGGTGATGGCTATAGAGAGAAGATGGTGCAGATGAAATTTGAGAACGGCACCATCAAGCCTGTAAAAACGATCATTGAAAATATCCCGGCATCCAGTATTCACAATGGTTCCCGGCTTTGGATAACCAATGATACCACTCCGCATCTTTTTATGACAACGGGCGATGCATCGGTACAGCCGAATGCGCAAAATACCAGTTCCCTTTCCGGAAAAGTATTGCGGTTTAATTTAGACGGTAGCATCCCGGCAGATAATCCCTATTCTGATTCACCCATATGGAGTTATGGACACAGGAACCAGCAGGGACTGGTGGTGGCTAACGGCATCATGTACGCCAGCGAGCACGGACCTGATATAGAAGATGAGATCAACATTATTGAAAAGAACAGGAATTATGGCTGGCCAACAGTAAAAGGGCCCTGTAATGAAGCTGCAGAAAAAGCATTTTGTGCTGCCAACAATGTGAAAGAACCTACCTGGAGCAGTGGCAGCAGTACCATTGCTGTTTGCGGACTGGATTATTATAACAATGATCAAATACCAGACTGGAAAAATTGTTTATTGATGTGTACTTTAAAAGATGCCAGCTTACGGGTGCTGAAACTGAGTAACGACGGGCTTTCTATAACTGACCAGCATACCTTTTTCAAAAGCAGGTTTGGCAGGATACGGGATATTTGTGTTTCGCCTGCCGGCAAGGTTTACCTGTGTACAAGCAACGGGGGCAATGCAGATGTGCTGGTGGAGATTTCTAAGCTGTAATCTTATCTTTGCAGAAGAAAAGCTGAATAAAGTTATTCTGTACAAGAGTGTCCTCCGGCTTCGCACAGGATAAACTGACAATGCAGATAAACAAAGATTCTTAAGCCGGCTTATAAAAAAAATACATGGAAACAATTTACATTATTGATTCGATCAGAACTCCCATAGGAAAATATGGCGGAGCTTTAAGTGGCATAAGGCCCGATGACCTGCTGGCGCATGTGATTAGTGTACTGGTAAAAAGAAATGCCGGAATTGATGTAAATGCAATTGAAGATGTGATTGCAGGCGCTGCCAATCAGAGCGGCGAAGATAACCGCAATGTGGCCCGTATGGCGGCTTTGCTGGCAGGATTACCGCCAACAGTTGCGGGCAATACGGTAAACCGTTTATGTGCCAGCGGCCTGCAGGCCATTATGGATTGTGCCCGTGCAATTGCCTGTGGTGATGGCGAATTAATGATTGCCTGCGGTGTGGAAAGTATGAGCAGGGCGCCTTATGTAATGCCCAAAAGTACAAGCCCATTCGGGCGAGAGCAACAGATCGTTGATACAACCCTGGGCTGGCGTTTTGTAAATAAAAAACTGGCCGAATTGTATTATCCATACACAATGGGTGAAACGGCAGAAAATGTTGCCAAACGCTGGAACATCAGCCGGCATGCGCAGGACGGATTTGCATTTGCCAGTCAGCAGAAATATGAAAAGGCCCAGGCCGGAAATAAGTTTGCCGATGAAATAACACCGGTTCAGGTTCAGATCGGTAAAGATGTTTTTGATTTTGATAAAGACGAACATCCAAGGCTTAGCAGCATGGATAAACTGGCGCAACTAAAACCTGCTTTTGCCAAAGATGGCACCGTTACAGCCGGTAACAGCAGTGGCATCAATGATGGTGCTGCGGCCATGCTGCTGGCAAGCGAAGCTGCTGTTAAAAAATACGGACTGAACCCGATGGCCAAGATCGTGAGCATGGCGGTTGCTGGGGTTGACCCGGCTATCATGGGTATTGGACCTGTACCAGCTACGAAGAAAGCTTTACAAAGGGCTGGTCTGGATGTTGCGGATCTGGATCTTATTGAATTGAACGAAGCCTTCGCATCACAGTCCATTGCCTGTATTCACGATCTTGGATTGGATCTTGAAAAAGTAAACGTGAATGGCGGCGCTATTGCCCTGGGGCATCCGCTGGGTTGCAGTGGCGTACGGATCTCTACTACTTTATTGCACGAAATGAAAAAGCGCAAAGCAAAATATGGCCTGGCTACCATGTGTGTGGGTGTAGGGCAGGGTTCTGCTATAATTTATGAAGGTTTGTGACAAGCCCGTTCCGGAGGCTGACAGCTTTTAAAGAATTCAGTCAATACCTGAATTGGCATTAATATTTTTAAGATAATCAGCCAGTTTCTCAACAGCCACTGTTTCCTGGTTGCCTGTTGATAGATTTTTTACAGCTGCATTTTTTTCTTCCATTTCCTTACTGCCAATGATGATCACAAAAGGAATATTCTTCTTCTCTGCGTAAGTAAACTGTTTACTGATCTTTGCAGCTTCATGATATAGTTCGCAGGCAACGCCATTGCCACGCAATTGCTGCATTACGCCAAAAGCAAAGTGGCTTTCGGCTTCACCCATATTAAAGAAGAGGGCTTTGGTACTTACCTGTACATCTGCCGGAAATAAGTTCAATTCTTCCAATACATCATAAATTCTGTCTACACCAAAACTTACACCAACACCGGGAATATTGGGCACGCCAAATAAACCGGTCAGGTCATCGTAACGGCCACCGCCACCTATGCTGCCCATCTTTACTTCCCGGGGAGCCTTGGCTTCAAAAATAATTCCGGTGTAATAATTCAATCCTCTTGCCAAAGTAAAGTCAATGGCGAGGTTTGTGTTTTTTGTTTGCTCAAAAACAAACTCAACTTCTTCAATACCTTGTTTGCCAATTTCACTGGTACCAATGAGTGATTTTATCTGAGTGAGTTTT
>JBJTMN010000419.1:0-3287 GCA_046070545.1 Ferruginibacter sp. | reverse complement strand
TGCGAATCATTTTTTCGTTTTCATTTGTTGTTTCTGTTTTCTTTTCGGCGCTGATGCTTAATATCCTGCCATCTAACTTCACATTAAAATCAGCTTTGTCCATTCCCGGTGCAGCCAGTTCAATTTTGTATTGATCTGCTTTTTCAACAATATTGGCAGGCGGAAAATGCAGCACATCTTCCCTTAATGACTTACCAAAGTTTACCGGTAATTCATTGAATAATTCGTTCATTAAACCATCAAAGGTTTTGTTGATCGGGTTGTTAACTTTCACGAGTGTCATGGTTTACTTATTTTTAAGTTTTAAATTTTGATTTCCAGGTTATTAACTTCAAATAATATTCCAACCCATTTTTGCGGACAAATTTTCAAAATACAGGAAAAATGACAGTCATTATGTCTTGTTTTAATTTTGATTAGTGACATATTTTCCGATTATTGCCAATTTCGATATCGGGAATACTATTGAAGCTGATGATTTTTTTTGATGGAAGTATGTAATTTTACATCCTGAAAAAAAACAGGTAAGATATGTATCCAGAAGAAATAGTAATTCCGATGAAAGAAGAGTTAACAGAAAATGGCTTTTCTGAATTGTTGACTGCAGATGCAGTAGAAAGCAAATTGGCCGAGAAAGGCACTACGTTGGTAATGATCAATTCGGTATGTGGTTGCAGCGCCGGTACTGCCCGTCCGGGTGTATTGATGGCTGTGCATAACACCACAAAAAAGCCCGATCATATCACAACCAGCTTTGCAGGATTTGATATTGAAGCGGTAAAAAAATTAAGGGAGCATTTAATGCCTTATCCGCCATCATCACCGGCTATTGCCTTATTTAAGGATGGTAAGCTGGTTCATTTCATTGAGCGCCATAACATTGAAGGCCGGAGTGCGCAAATGATAGCAGAAAACCTGATCGGTGCGTTTGAGCAGTACTGTAATTAATAGCATTTAGTAGTAAGTACCATAAAAGCCTCCTGTTTAAACGGGAGGCTTTGTTTTATAAGTCACTGACAGCTTTAGTTCACTAATATTGTGCGAATCAGTATATTGCAGTTCGAAATTTATAAACCTCAAATAAGCACATGTATCCCAACTTGTATTATATTTTTAAGGATTGGTTTGGTGTAAACTGGCATGGGTTAAGTTTTCTGAATACATTCGGGCTGTTTGTAGCATTGGGTTTTGTAACAGCTGCAATCATCTTAAGTAAAGAATTGCAGCGTAAAGAAAAGCAGGGGCTTTTGTCTCCGCGGGAAGAAATGATCGTTGTGGGCAAACCTGCATCGGTACTTGAAATGCTTATCAATGGCATTGTGGGATTTATTTTCGGATATAAAATACTCGGGCTTTTTATAAATAAGCCCATAGAAGTTAATCCGCAGGAATATATATTTTCTTCTGCAGGTAATTTATTGGGTGGGTTGGTCCTGGGCGGCCTGCTGGCCTGGTTTAAATGGCATGATAAGAATAAGCAAAAACTTAAAGAACCGGAAAGACGCAATGTACGCATCTGGCCGCACGACAGGGTAGGAGATATAATCATACTCGGTTTAATTTTCGGTATCATTGGTGCCAAATTGTTTGACAATTTTGAAAACTGGGATGATTTTGTAAAGGACCCGATCGGCCGTATGTTCTCTGCCAGCGGTTTAACCTTTTATGGTGGTTTAATTCTGGCTGCTATTGCCATTTGCTGGTATGCATCAAAAAAAGGAATAAAGATCATACATCTTGTAGATGCTGCGGGACTGGCACTTTTGCTTGCTTATGCTGTAGGTCGCATAGGTTGCCAGGTATCGGGAGATGGAGATTGGGGAGTTTTTAATAGCGCTTATGTGGTAAATGCCGATGGAAAAGTTGTAGAAGCCGGACCAGGCGATTATCAGAATCAGCTCAATAGATACAAAACTTACTATTTGGATGGTGCCGTATTGGATAAAGGAAGTGCAGGGCAGGATAGCCTGGTCTATGTTACAGATCGTAAATATGAGAGTCTTGAAAAAGTACCGCACAAATCATTTAAAAGCCATTTTCTGCCAACCTGGATGCTGGCATATACTTACCCAAACAATGTAAACAAGGACGGTGTAAGGATTAAGGATTGTAATGAAGAACACTGCCGGGCTCTGCCTCAACCGGTTTTTCCTACTCCTTTTTACGAAACCATTGTCTGTACTTTATTATTCCTGCTGCTTTGGTCTATAAGAAAACGTATCAAAACACCAGGTGTGATGTTTGGTATCTATCTGATTTTAAATGGGATAGAAAGATTTACGGTAGAACTTATCCGGGTAAATAATACTTACACCTTATTCGGTTTTCATCCTACCCAGGCCGAATTAATATCTGCCTCACTTGTTCTGGCAGGTCTTATATTGATAATAATTGTAAAAAGAAAAGCCTCAGACAGGTCTTAATTCTTTCATTTCTCCTATTTGTAACCTTTCGTTTTGTTTAACGTACATAGGGATATTACCAAATATCCTTGAAATTTACCGCCCAGTATTAAACAATGTACTATGTTACGCATAGTACTTACTTTTGTGAGGTAGTTATCAAAGTATATAACTGCTTATTTTAAAAAACGCCCGACAGCCATTCGGGTTTAAAAACAAAAAGTATAGCCATGAAAAAGTTCTTCAGCCTGCTGGCTGCCATTGCCATTGGCATGTCCAGTTTCGCCCAATCCGGGGGCAAAATATCCGGAAGCATTAAAGACGGGGGCAATCAAAAGATCATTGATGCTGCCACTATCTCACTTTTAAAAGCTAAAGACAGCAGCCTGGTAAAAGCTGCTGTAACCGACAAAGACGGCAATTTCATCTTCGAAAATGTAAAAGATGGTAAATACCTGTTGCTTGCCACTTCAGTAGGGCATTCAAAAACTTACAGCAGTGTGGTAGAAATTTCACCGGTAAACAATACAGCTGTTGCGGGGGTTTTACAATTGGTGCTGGTAGATAAAAAACTGGCAGAAGTCTCTGTTACGGCTAAAAAACCATTAATTGAAAGAAAACTGGACAAGACCATTGTAAATGTTGATGCTTCTATCACCAACACAGGAAACACTGCCCTGGAAGTGTTGGAAAAATCGCCGGGCATTTCTGTTGATAAGGACGGTAATATCAGCTTAAAAGGAAAAGCTGGAGTTATTGTGTACATAGATGGACGACCCAGTTATTTAAGCGGCTCCGACCTGGCTAACATGCTGCGCAATATGACAGCAAGCCAGTTGGAGCAGATTGAGATCATGACCAACCCGCCTGCAAAATATGATGCGG
>JBJTMN010000418.1:0-2664 GCA_046070545.1 Ferruginibacter sp. | reverse complement strand
AAGGCTGTTTTAAAAGGAGAAGTTACCAAGGCTGACAGAATGAAGATCATGCAAATGCTTGCATCTGCAAAAGTACTTTCTGATGTTAGCGGACTGGCCGACAAAAAGTAAATCATTCATCATTTAAAAAATAATTAAAATGGCATTACAAGATAAATATGCAGAGTTACTGCAGGCTGCCACCACCATGGGTGTTGCAAACTTAACTTCTGCAGAACAAGCAGGCGTATTACATGTTAGCGGTACAGCAAACAGTACTGCAGATTATGATGCACTTTGGGCATTATATGCAAAGATCGACCCCAATATGGCCAGTGGCGACCTGATGATGAACATTGATATTAAAGCCGATGCCGGTGCCCAACTGAGGGTAACTACCGACAGCACCAACCTGAACATCAGAAGCACTCCAAGCACTGAAGGTGAAATTGTTGGAAAAGCAGCCCATAACGAAGTGGTTACGCTGGTGGAAAAGACGGATGACAGCTGGTGGAAAATTAAAACCGCCGATGGTGAAGAAGGTTACGCATATGCACAATACCTGTCTCCGCTATAAATTATATTTTAATTTTTAAAAGCCACCCCTTCATCAACGGGGTGGCTTTTTTCTTTGTAGCTTAGTATAAATAAATTTACATGAAACACTCATTTCTACTTATCTGCTTATTCCTGATCAATAAAGCTGAAGCACAATTTTTCAAAAAAGAAGCAGGCCTGGCGCATACATTCTCCATTGTTGCCCGCGACCCAGTAACCGGTGAAATGGCCGTGGGTGTGCAAAGCAACTGGTTCAGCGTGGGCACGGCTGTTAGCTGGGGCGAAGCAGGTGTAGGCGTGGTTGCCACCCAGTCTTTTGTAAACAAAAGCTATGGTATCAAAGGTCTTGACCTGATGAAGAAAGGCAAAACAGCCCCCGAAGCCTTACAGGAATTACTGGCAGCAGATGAAGGGCGTGAAGTAAGGCAGGTGGCCATGATCGATGTAAACGGGCATGTAAATTCCTATACCGGTAAAAACTGCATTGACCATGCCGGCAATATTGTTGGTAAGAATTACTCCGTACAAAGCAATATGATGCTCACCAGTAAAGTGAATACAGCGATGTCGAAAGCCTTTGAAGCCAGTGAAGGAAAGCCGTTGGCTGAAAGGGTTTTACTGGTATTAAAAGCTGCACAGGCAGCCGGTGGCGATATACGGGGCAAGCAATCAGCCGCCATACTGGTAGTAGCCGGCAAAAGTACAGGCCAGCCCTGGAATGACCGCCTGATCGACCTTAGGGTTGATGATAACAAAGCTCCATTAGATGAGTTAGACAGGCTATTACGAACTTACCGGGCCTATGAGCATATGGACAAAGGTGACCTGGCCACAGAAAAAAATGATATGAAACTGGCTATGGAGGAATATAATGCCGCCATGAAAATGTTTCCGGAAAACCTGGAAATGCAATACTGGACAGCTATTACTTTGGCAAACAATAAAAGGATAAAGGAGGCTTCAAACCTGTTGCAGAAGATATATAAGAAAGATGCCAACTGGCGGGAGTTAACAAAACGTTTACCAAAAGTGAATTTATTGAATGTTTCTGCTACCGACTTACAACTTTTATTAAAGTAAATTTGCAAAAACAAGAAAGATGAAATTTATAAACAACATCATTGCCACCCTGCTATTTTCAACCATCATCATATCCTGCACTGCGCAAACAAAAACAGTTTTAACCCCTGATGAATTTGAAAAGGAGATCACTACCAAACAAAATATCCAGGTACTGGATGTAAGAACACCCAAGGAATTTTTTAGCGGCCATATTAAAAATGCCCTGCAGGCCGACTGGAATGACAAGGCTGAATTTGAGCGCCGCCTGGCATTTATAGATAAGAACAAACCCGTGTATGTGTATTGCCTGGCTGGAGGAAGAAGTGCTGCTGCTGCTGACAAAATGCGTAAAGCCGGTTATACAAACGTGTATGAATTAAGTGGTGGTACCAATGCCTGGCGTGCAGCCAGCAAACCCCTGGAAGGCGCCGGCACCGAAAAACAAATGACCATCGATGAATTGAATACTGCTATAAACGGATCAAAAATTGTTTTGGTAGATTTTGGCGCCAGCTGGTGCCCGCCCTGTAAACAAATGGAACCGGTTTTAAATACGGTTACCGAAAAAAATAAAGGAAAATTCACTTTGGTTAAAGTAGACGGAGGCCGTGACCAGGATATTGTACAAACCTACAAGGTTACTGCACTACCGGTATTCATCATTTTTAAGGATGGTAAAGAAGTATGGCGCAGGGATGGCATTGCAACCGAAAAAGAACTCAGCGACCAGCTTAAATAATTTAATCCTGCGTTAATTCCTTAATGAAATCACTTACCAGGTAACTGATCAGTTTGCCAGTTGTTTCATCCTTTCTTCCATCTGCCAGTTGGGTGGCGCCTTCGCAGATATGCAGGTAAGCCGGCTTGGCATCCTGTGCAGTAAAGGTTACAAATTTCCTTGCCAGTAATGGTGTTATGCCGCTTGGTGTTGCGGCACTGCTCAACACATGCTCTATACAATCCAGGTCAATTTCAATTCCGGTATAACTGTCTTCTGTAAACCCGGTGGCATGTGCTACGGCCTGGATAAAATTCTTGCGCTCATGAATGAATATTTCTTCGTAG
>JBJTMN010000417.1:0-2281 GCA_046070545.1 Ferruginibacter sp. | reverse complement strand
ACCTCAAGCTTGCCGTCTTTTACCAGCAGCCAGGCCCAGCCGCTACCAAAGCGTGTAGTACCTGCCGTGTTGAATTTTTCTTTAAACGCATCGAAAGAGCCAAATGTGCTTTTAATGGCTTCTGCCAAAGCACCTGTTGGTTGACCGCCAGCATTAGGCGCCAGGCTTTCCCAAAAGAAACTGTGATTCCAATGTCCGCCACCGTTATTACGTACTGCCGGGCTAATACTGCCCGCTGCTGCAACCAGTTCTTCAATGGTCTTGTTTTCGTTGGGAGTTCCTGCAATGGCTTTGTTTAAATTATCTACATAAGCCTGGTGATGTTTACCATGATGTATTTCCATGGTCTTTGTGTCGATATGTGGCTCCAGTGCGTTGTGAGCATATGGTAAAGCCGGTAGTGTAAATGCCATAATGTTTTTGTTTTATTTTTTAAGAGATTATTGTGAATGACGGACTGCAAATTTACGTTAACTATTTTCTTATCGTGTTTCAAATGGGAAAAATCATATTGTTATTTTTTACGTTTTCGGGAATTTGTTGCAGCCTGGCACAACAACCATCAAAAACAATAGACACAATTAACGGCAAGAAAGACGCAGTTTCAAATGCCCTTCCGCTTAAAACAGACAACCTTGCAGTAAAGGAAAAGCCATCAGCACGTCTATTTCCCAATCCCGCAAAAAACAAGGTTGAAATTGAGATCAAAGGATTTGAGCCTGGCTATGTAAAACTGCAATTACTGACTAATACGGGCAAACTGGTAAGGGAAGAAAAAAGGCTGGTGCTTAGCGGCAATGAAACGATCATATTCATGTTTTCAGAAATACCCGGCCTGTATTACCTTTTACTAAAGCAGGGCACTCAGATGCTGAAAAACAAACTGATCATTCAATGAGTTATCTCCTGGCTTTAAAAAAATCTTTCATCAGGGTAGAACATTCTTCTTTTAAAATACCACCAATCAATTCTGTTTTTGGGTGAAAAGGATTACTGCTGCCACAACATTTTCTATATCCATTCTTCTCATCTTCGGTACCAAAAACAATTTTTCCGATCTTGCTCCAATAAAGTGCACCACTGCACATCAGGCAGGGTTCTACCGTAACATATAAAGTTGCTTCGGGTAAATATTTACTGCTTAAAAAATCAAAAGCAGCCGTTAATGCCAGGATCTCTGCATGGGCTGTACTGTCATTCAATAATTCTACCTGGTTATGGGCACGGGCAATAATACGGTTGTTCATCACTATAATTGCCCCAACAGGCACTTCTTCTGCATCGTAGGCTTTTTGAGCTTCAGCCAATGCAATACGCATATATTGTTCATCTGTCATACTATTCAATTTACTACCTTACAGCAAATTTATGGGTAATGAATAACTTAATTGAAATGAGGAAGTATTTTGAAAGCGGCGTCACCAAACCCTACGCTTTCAGAAAAGAGCAGTTGAAGAAGCTGCAGGGGGCGGTAAAAAAATACGAGAATCAGTTACACGAATCACTGCATGCAGACTTAAAGAAAAGCCCTGAAGAATGCTGGGTTACTGAAACAGGATTTTTATTGTCCGAGGTTAGTAATATTTTAAAGCATCTGAAGAACTGGATGCAAACTGAATTGGTATCCACCAACCTGCTTAATATGCCATCCAAAAGTTTTGTGCTGCAGGAGCCCCTGGGTATTGTACTCATCATCAGTCCCTGGAATTATCCTTTCCAGCTTTTAATGACACCCCTGGCTGGTGCTATGGCTGCCGGTAATTGCGTGGTTCTTAAGTCTTCTGAATTTGCTCCTGCAACTTCTGCTGTAATGAAACAGATGATAGAAGAAACCTTTGATAAAAATTATATTCAGTTTGTGGAAGGAGACGGGGCTGCAGTGATACCGGAGATGATGAACAATTTTACATTTGACCATGTATTTTACACCGGCAGCACTGCAGTGGGTAAGATCATTTACAAAATGGCTGCCGAAAGATTGGTGCCGGTAACATTAGAACTGGGTGGCAAAAGCCCCTGCATAGTTGAAGATGATGCAAATATTAAAATTGCTGCCAAACGAATTGCCATGACCAAGTTCAGCAATGCGGGACAAATGTGTGTGGCTCCTGATTATGTTTTAGTTCATGAAAGCAAAAAGGAACAGTTATTAGCAGAACTGAAAAGTGTTATTCAGAAATTCTTTGGTGACAAGCCGGAAGACTGTGATAACTATGGGAAAATCATCAACCATAAATAATTTTTCCCTGCGGCAAATACTTTACCAGCCGGTCAAATTGTT
>JBJTMN010000416.1:0-10797 GCA_046070545.1 Ferruginibacter sp. | reverse complement strand
GGGAAAAACACCTGTATGTGGCCATCTGGTTTTACATTGCCACGTTTGTTACGGTTGCGGTGCTGCACATTGTTCGTTCGGGCCAGTTGCCTTATTCTTTCCTGCATAGTTACAGCTGGTACTCAGGCGTACAGGATGCACTGGTACAATGGTGGTATGGCCACAATGCGGTGGCATTCTTCTTAACTACCCCGTACCTGGGTCTTATGTATTACTTTATGCCTAAAGCGGCTAACCGCCCTGTTTATTCGTACAGGCTTTCTATCATTCACTTCTGGTCACTCATATTCTTATACATCTGGGCTGGCCCGCACCACCTGTTATATACTGCATTACCCAACTGGGCACAAAGCCTGGGTGTTGTATTCTCCTTCATGCTCATCTTCCCCAGCTGGGGAGGTATGATCAATGGTTTGCTTACTCTGCGTGGTGCCTGGGACCGGGTGCGTGATGATGTAATTCTAAAGTTCATGGTGGTTGCCGTTACCGCTTATGGTATGGCCACTTTTGAAGGGCCTATGCTTTCCTTAAAAAGCGTTAGTGCTATCTCGCATTATACCGACTGGGTGGTAGCCCACGTACACGTAGGCGCCCTGGGTTGGAACGGTATGCTCACTTTTGGTGTGCTGTACTGGCTCCTCCCACGCATTTTTAAAACCAACCTGTATTCAAAGAAACTGGCCAGCAACCATTTCTGGCTGGCTACATTGGGTATCCTGTTCTGGTGTATTCCGATGTACTGGGCCGGTATTCAGCAAAGTTTAATGTGGAAGCAGTTCACCGCAGCAGGCCAGTTAAAATATACTTTTCTGGAAACAGTTACCTACATGAAACCCTTCTATGCCATGCGTTCACTGGGAGGTACCCTGTACCTGGCCGGTGTGCTTATCATGTTCTATAATATCTATAAAACAGTGAAGAGTGGTAAACTGGTTGCCAATGAAGAAGCAGAAGCAGCACCAATGGTGAAAGAATATGTTAAACACGCAGGTGATCATTGGCACAGGGCTATTGAAAGAAAACCGATCCAGTTCATGATACTGGCATTAGTGGTTATTCTGATCGGCGGATTGATCGAGCTTGTTCCAACCTTTATGATCAAATCCAATGTGCCAACCATCAGCAGTGTAAAACCTTATACGCCGCTTGAATTACAGGGCCGGGATATTTATGTAAGGGAAGGCTGCTATGTATGCCACTCACAAATGATCAGGCCTTTCCGCAGTGAAACAGAGCGTTACGGCGAATACTCCAAAGCCGGTGAATTTGTGTACGACAGGCCGTTCCTGTGGGGCAGTAAACGTACAGGTCCCGACCTGGCCAGGGAAGGAACCGGAAACCTCAAAAAATCTGACGGATGGCATTTCAGGCATTTCAGGGAACCATCCTCTATGAGCGAGGGATCCATCATGCCAACCTATCCGTTCCTGATAGACCAGGAAATAGACACTGCATCAACAGCAGCCAAAATAAATGCGATGCGTTCGCTGGGTGTGCCTTACGAAAAAGGATACGAAAAAGCAGCCAACCAGGAACTGCTTGCACAGGCCAACAGTGTACGGCTTAATTTAAAAATTGAGGGAATAGAGGTTCCGGCAAATCGCGAAGTGATCGCATTGATCGCCTTCCTGCAGCGCCTGGGCAAAGATATCAGTAACAGTAAAACACCCACTTCAAATAAATAAACCATGTTCAAATTCATCAAACAATATGCAGAAACGATCAATGGGGTAGATATATACCCGGTCATATCGTTGCTCATCTTCTTCAGCTTTTTTGTGGTACTGCTGGTGCTGGTAAAAAAAATGAAGAAGGAAAGGGTGGAGGCTTTATCAAACCTGCCGCTGGAAAATGAAGAATTAACTAACTCAACTTTATAAAACCTATTGTATGCGATTCTTAAAATCTGTAAAATATAGAACAGTACTAACCCTGCTTGCTGTTTTTACTGCTTTTGCCGTGATGGCACAGACAACTCCCGCTGCTTCTGCTCCGCAACCGGTACAGTCGGGTTATAACCAGCTGGCAACACTGCTGGTGGTCATGATCGTGGTACTGGCCTTTGTAATATGGGGCATGGGCCGTGTGTTAACAGCACTGGGCAGGCAGCTGGTTGATAAGGATAAAATGTCAAAGGCTGCCATGAGTATCATCATGCTGCTGGGGCTTTCCCTGTTATCGCAGGTAAGCTTTGCACAGGATGCTGCCAATACCGCGGTAAAAGAAGTACCCAACTATGGCGGCTTATCTGCCAATACCTATTATTTTTTCCTTACGGTATTAGGCATGGAAGTATTCGTAATACTATTTCTTGCTTTTTCTATACGCAGGATGTACACCGAATTACTGCCGGAAGTGAACAAGGCGGTTAAAGCAAAATCGCCATTGGCAGGCTGGTGGAGCGGACTGGATAAGAAGATATTCACCCGTGCGGTACCGGTAGAGAAAGAAGCAGATGTAATGCTGGATCATGATTATGATGGAATCCGGGAACTGGATAATGCGTTGCCACCCTGGTGGAAATATGGTTTTTATGTAACCATCGGCGTTGCATTTATTTACCTGCTTAATTTCCATGTGCTGGGTAACGGTCTCAATCCCACCCAGGAGTATAATGCAGAAGTTGAAAAAGCTAAGATCGCCAAAGAAGCTTATGAGGCCACTAATAAGGACAGGATAGATGAGAACAACGTACCCATGGCCAATGCAGAAGGTATTAAAGCAGGGCAGGCATTGTTTGAAGCAAACTGTATTGCCTGCCATTTAAAAGATGGCGGTGGTAATGTAGGTCCTAATCTTACCGACGACTATTGGATTCACAAAGGCTCGCTGAATGATATTTACCACACCATCAAAAACGGGTATGCCGATAAAGGAATGCAATCCTGGGCCAATACATTCACCGAAAAAGAGATCAGCTACCTGGCCAGTTTTGTAAAATCACTGAAGGGAACCAAACCGGCTACGCCCAAAGCGCCGCAGGGAGACTTCTGGACAGATGAAAAACCGGCAACAGATTCTGCAAAGATCATGAAGCCGGATTCGCTGAAGGTTGCAGCAAAGCCGGATACGGCAGCAGCCACTAAAAAATAAAAATGACAGAAACTATTGACATAATGCAGGAAGAATCTTTCAGGGATTCGGTAGCAACTATTACCAAAGAAGGTAAAAGGAACTATATAAACCCGAAGAAACCGAAAGGCAAACTGTACAATTTAAGGACCTGGTTCAGCATTGGTTACCTGGTGTTCTTCTTCACACTTCCCTTTATTAAGGTAAACGAAGCCCCCTTGTTCATGTTCAATGTACTGGAGCGTAAGTTCATTTTCTTTGGTGTTACCTTTTGGCCACAGGATTTTTTCATCTTTGCCATCGGGTTCCTTACGTTCATGGTTTTTATCATCCTGTTCACCGTGGTATTTGGCCGCGTGTTTTGCGGATGGGCCTGCCCGCAAACCATTTTTATGGAAATGGTGTTCCGTAAGATCGAGTATTGGATAGACGGGGATTTTGCCCAGCAGAAAAAACTAAGGGCCATGCCCTGGAACGGTGAGAAGATCAGGAAGCGCACGCTCAAATTCATCGCTTTTTTCTCTATTTCATTTCTTATTGCCAATTTTTTCCTGGCGTATATCATCAGCATGGATGAACTGATCGGGTATGTTGAACATCCCGCGGGTCATACCGGTACTTTGATCTCGTTATTGATCTTTACAACGGTATTCTTTTTTGTATACTGGTGGTTCAGGGAGCAGGTATGCCTGGTGGTTTGCCCGTATGGAAGACTGCAGGGCGTTTTACTTGATAAGAATTCCATTGTGGTAGCTTATGACCACCAGCGCGGCGAGCCCAGGGGGAAACTTAAAAAAGCCGGGGACCATGATTGCAAATGCACCGACTGTAAAGAGGACGGTGCCTGCAAAAGTATAACCTCAAAGCTGGAAGCCATCACCAGGCAGGGAGATTGTATTGACTGTTTTGTCTGTGTGCGGGTATGCCCCACCGGTATAGATATCAGGAATGGTACCCAGCTGGAATGTGTTAACTGTACGGCCTGTATTGATGCCTGCGATGATATCATGCTGAAGGTGAACAAGCCCACCGGCCTGGTAAGGTATGCCTCGGAGAACAGTATCACCAACGGCGTAAAGCTAAAACTGAACCGGAGGATAAAAGCATACTCGGGGGTGTTAATGCTGCTGCTTTCGCTGCTGGTATTTTTACTGGTCAGCAGGACCGACCTGGATGTAACCCTGATGCGAACTTCGGGCATGACCTATACCACGCTGCCCGACGGACGTTTAAGTAACCTGTACAACCTGAAGCTGGCCAATAAAACCCATAAGGATATTGAATTCAGCCTGAAGCTTGAGAACCTGGCCGGTGAAATTGAACTGATTGGCCGCGACGGACTGAAAGTAAAAAAAGAAGATTATTCGCACCTGCAGTTCTTTGTTAAACTAAAAAAAGAAGACGTAAAGAACTGGAAAACCGAAGTGCGGATCGGCGTGTACGAAGGAGATAAAAAAGTAAAGACCATCAAGGCCAAATTCATTGGCCCTGAAGTATATAACTAAAATAAGAAATTATGAACTGGGGAACTAAAATACTTATCGTTTACATTGTTTTTGTAGCAGGTATTGTGTTTATGGTGTTTAAATCATCCATACAAAATACCGACCTTGTAACTACGGATTATTATGCCAAGGAATTAAAATACCAGGAAAAGATCGACGAGATGAAACGTACAACAGCCTTGTCGGCCCCGCTTGAATACAGCATAAAGGACAATGCCATCAGTATTGTTTTTCCAAAGGATTTTGCCGGTAAACAAATTGCCGGTGAAGCGGTGCTGTACTGCCCTTCAGACGAAAAGAAAGACCTGAAAAAGAATTTCTCCATTAAGGACGAATCCCTGCAGATGCAGATACCTGCCGGCAGCAAGGGGTTGTACGAACTGCATGTAAGCTGGCAGGATGGGGGTGTTACATATTATTATGAAAAGAAAATAATCATATAAATGATACAATTGCTTTTTGTTGCTTTTATGATCGGGATAGTGGGCAGCTTTCACTGCGTAGGCATGTGTGGTCCGCTGGCCATGTCGTTGCCATTAAGCAGTAACGGTTTCAGGGATAAGATCTCCGGAGCATTCATTTATAATGCCGGCCGTATTGTTACGTATAGCATTTTTGGGTTACTGTTTGGTTTAATAGGCCAAACGGCAGCTTTGTTCAACTTCCAGCAATGGCTGTCCATTGGTACCGGTTCGCTTATACTCTTATTCATCATCATGCCCAAAAAGTATAAAATACAAAGCACCGCATCCGGTTATACTACTGCGTTTTTTACCCGGGTACGCATGGAACTGGGGCGCCTGTTTACCCAGAAAAATAATTCATCGTTATTTGTGATCGGCCTGCTGAACGGGCTGTTGCCCTGCGGGCTTGTGTATATGGCAGTGGCTGGTGCCATTGCAGCCGGGAGTACCTGGAACAGTGCCTTATTTATGGCGGCTTTTGGCCTGGGTACATTGCCTGTCATGTGGAGTGTGGCATTCTTTGGCAATTTTATAGGCGTCTCGTTCAGGCAAAAGATACGGAAAGCGTATCCATACCTGATGACGCTGATGGCCTGTTTGCTTATTGTTAGAGGTATGGGACTGGGAATTCCTTATGTAAGTCCTGAAATGGATACAGCAAAAAAGGAAGTACATGGCTGTTGTAAAAAACCGGTGCTGATTGAATGTCATGCAAAACCTGACGAATCTCAGGTTTTGAAATGATATACATTCTCTCATAGCCCCGGAAATAAAGATAAGTTTGTCTGAGATATTTTTTAATAATTCAAAATTTCTGAATCGTGTATTATATGGCGCCTGTTAAATTATCTAAGCCCGGGCAGTTTCAACATGAAAATAAAACATTGGTGCGCATGCTTGATTTTATAAAACAGGAGAATTCTTATTTAAAGACCCGCCTGTCTGAGGTACTTGATCACAGCACCGACAGGGATTTTCTTGCCCTTGCCGAGCAGTTTCAGAATAAGTTCATTTTAAAGGATGAATATATAGATGAACTGAGGCACGATATCAACCAGCAGGACCAGCAGTTAAATGATATGAAGGAGAATAGGGTAAATGAAAAACTGACCAGGCTCCAGGAAAAACTCCGGAACGAAATGGAGTTTTTTGAAAAGGATTTCAATAAGCTGAAGAATGAGTTCAATAAATACCTGTCAACAACCCTGTAGGCTTTAAGTTTGGGTCTGCCTGAAAAATAGACCTTACTTACACAACATTTAGTTCAGCATATTCGCCAGTTTTTTTTCATTGGTAATGATGATATTACCGTCTTTGATCTCGATCAGGTTCTCGCTTTTAAAATCACTGAGTGTGCGTATGAGCGATTCAGTAGCTGTACCTGCAATATTGGCCAGGTCTTCGCGGCTGATGTGGATCGAGAATTTATCCTGTGATTCGTTTTTATATTTATCCTGCAATGCCAGCAATGCATCGGCCACCCTTTTGCGCAGCGAATTGTAGGCCAGGCCTAAAAGCTGGTTCTCTTTTTCAGTAACATTCTTGGCCAGCAGTTTAATGAACTTATGGGTAACTTCCCTGCTGCTGTGCAGCAGGTTCTCAAAATCTTCCTTGGGTATGATGGCCACATCACTGTCTTCAATGGCTTCTGCGGTTTCCTTGTATACGGTTTCTTCCAGCAAGGCATTGTAACCAAAAAAATCGCCCTCATTAAAAAGCCCGATCGTTAATTCTTTACCGGCATCATTGGTTTTACAGGTCTTTATCTTTCCTTTTTGTACATAATATAACCTGTTTGGATGATTGCCTTCGGTATAAATGGATTGTTTCTTTTTATAATGGTTGATATTCCTGTCGGAAGCCAGGTCTTTCAGCGGGTCCTTACCACTGAATTCATTCAGCATCTGCTGCATGCCATCTGCATCGGGGTTGAAGTTTTTTGAAAGCAGTTCTGTTTTCTTAAGCCGGCTTTCAACGGCATTCAGCAGTTCAATATCGTTGAAAGGCTTGGTGATATAGTCATCGGCGCCCATTTCCATCCCTTTTCTGAAATCACTTCTTTCTGCTTTGGCCGTTAAAAATATGAAAGGGATACCGGTAAGGTCGGGGTTCTTATTCAACAGGTGCAACACGCCATATCCATCCAGCACGGGCATCATGATATCGCAGATGATCAGGTCGGGTTTTAGTTCCAATGCCCGTTCCACGCCAATTTTTCCGTTTTCGGCCGTTCTTACCTTATACCCGGCCAGTTCTAAGATCTCGGCCGTGTTTTCCCTTATTTCATTGTTGTCTTCTATCAGTAATAATTGTTTCATATTATTTTAAATGAAATCAGCTTTCAGTATTTTTCTGCTTTAAAGTTATAATAAATTTTGTTCCTTGTTCCAATTCGCTTTCAAATTCTAATTCCCCGTCCAGTATCTCAATATATTTACTTACAATATGAAGGCCCAGGCCCGTTCCCTGTATATTGGTAACATTGGCACCCCTGAAAAACCGTTCAAATAAATGCTGCTGGTCTTCGGCAGAAATGCCCATGCCATTGTCTTTTACGGTTAAAACTGTATGCTCCGTGGTTACCGTACTGCTTATCTCTATCAGGCTTCCTTCGGGAGAGAATTTAATAGCATTGGATAAAAGGTTGGTAATTACATTCCGCAACAGGGCAGGATCAGAAAATATGAGCTCATTACCGGTATGTACATACCTGAAATGCTGGTTGGTTTTGGAAATACCTTCCATTTCGCTGCAAAGCGTTGTGATGAGGTCTTTTAAATTAAAGTGCTGGTTGTTGGCACTTATCTTTCCATCTTCTATTTTTCCTATTGATAAAAATTCGTTCAGCAGGTCGGTCAGGTTATTTACCGAGGATTTGATCCGGTTGATATGCTTGTTCCTTTGCTCCTGTTCGGCGCTTTCTACATATTTTGCAACCAGCGATGCCGATGAAAGTATGGTACTCAGCGGAGTACGGAATTCGTGCGAAGCCATGGAAACAAAGCGGCTCTTCAGGTCGCTCAGCTCTTTTTCCTTACTCAGGGCACGGGTCAGTTCATCCTTTGATAACTCAAGCTGCTCCAGGGTTTCCTGCAATTGTCTTGTTCTTAATGCCACTTTATCCTCCAGCTCATCATTCAGTTCTTCTATTTTTTTATTGGTGGCTTCCAGCTGCTGCTGCTGATTATGGATGGCATTTTCAAACTCCTTTCTTTTAGTGATATCACTTATAAAGGCGATGGTGAAGATCTCATTTCCCATGTTATAACTGCTCAGGCTTACTTCAACCGGGAACTCGGTCCCGCCTTTTTTTACTGCAAAGAGATCCCTTCCAAGTCCCATTGGCCTTGGATTCGGATTTTTGATATAATGATCCCGCAGGTGTACATGGCCTGAATGATAACGCATGGGAATCAGTTCTTCAATAGGCTTTCCGATGAGCTCATCGGAAGCAGCATAGCCAAACTGGTTCAGTAAAAAATTATTGACCAGCAATATTTCTGCTTTGGCATTTGCCACCAGGATACCCATGGAAGCATGTTGAAAAAGCGCTTCAAACCTTTCTTTTTCCTCTTGTAATTTTTGTGGGGCCATAGTTTTGATAATGGTATAAAAATACAACAAAGCAGGTACACGAATGTAAAATTCAGACAGGTATTTAAAGTACCTTTGCAGGTGAATATTCACCTGCTGAAATATGCCCCCCGATAATAAGGAAATATCAGGTTTAACTGATGAAGAAGTACTGGCTTCCAGGAAACTGCATGGAAGCAATGAGCAGTCTGCAGAAAACAGGTCAGGTTTTTTTATTGCATTGAAAGATATCATTAAAGAGCCCATGTTACTGCTGCTGGTAGCGGCCAGTACCATTTACTTTATAACCGGTAATATGACCGACGGTATCTTTATGGCATCAGCGATAGTGCTGGTATCGGCCATATCACTTTACCAGGAATCCAGGAGCCGCAATGCGCTGGCAGCATTGAAAAAACTGACACAGCCACATGGGAAGGTTATACGAAATGGCAAAACGATCGAAATAAGCAGCGCGGATATTGTGGTCAATGATCTGCTGGTGGCTGAAGAAGGAACAGCCATTGCTGCCGATGGCTTCATCATCCAGTCCAACGATTTTTCAGTAAATGAATCCATTCTTACAGGCGAATCATTCAGTGTATTCAAATCTGCTACGGGTGAAGATAGAATGGTTTACCAGGGAACTGCCGTTACCACCGGATTGGCCATTTGTAAGATCACCCAAACGGGAAGCGACACTAAACTGGGCCAGATAGGAAAAAGCCTGAAATCGATCGCAGAAGAGCAAACACCTTTACAAAAACAGATCAGCAATTTTGTAAAAAAAATGGCCATTGCAGGTGTCCTTGTTTTCCTGGTGGTATGGGTGATCAATTATTATCAATCAAAAGACCTGTTCGACAGCCTGCTGAAATCGCTTACACTGGCCATGAGTATCTTGCCCGAAGAAATACCCGTTGCCTTTACAACCTTCATGGCACTGGGTGCTTGGCGTTTAATGAAACTGGGCATCATTGTAAAGCAGACAAAAACCGTAGAATCGCTGGGCAGTGCCACGGTCATTTGTGTAGATAAGACCGGAACCATCACAGAAAATAAAATGTCGCTGGTACAGTTATTTGCATTAAAGACCCGGGCAATTACCGATCCGCAGGGCCCCTTGGGCGATGCAGAAAAAGAACTGGTACGTATAGCGATGTGGGCAAGCGAGCCGATTCCTTTTGATCCCATGGAAGCGGCTTTGCATGACTGTTATACCGGTCTGTTCGATACCGATGAAAGAAATGCCTATACCATGATCCATGAGTACCCGCTCAGCGGACGCCCGCCCATGATGACCCATCTTTTTGAGGATGCGGCCGGTAAACGGGTCATTGCCGCCAAAGGTGCACCGGAAGCCATTATAGCCGTATCTGAATTATCTGCCGGTGAAAAAAACATGATCGCAGCAGCGCTGGATAAAATGACAGCCAGCGGCTACCGGGTACTGGCCGTTGCAGAAACGGAACATGATGGTATTGATTTTCCGCCCGAGCAGCAGTCCTTTCATTTTCAGTTCAAAGGGATGGTGGCATTTTATGATCCTCCCAAGAAAAATATGTCCTCGGTATTTAAAGCATTTGATGATGCCGGAATTACAGTAAAAATAATTACCGGAGATAACAAGGCTACCACGCAAACCATCGCGGAGCAGGTACATTTTAAAGGAGTAGAAAAAAGCCTGGACGGCGATGCGGTAAATGCCCTCTCGGATATGCAATTACAGCAGGCAGTAAAAGAAGTTAATATTTTTACGAGGATGTTCCCGGAAGCAAAACTGCGGGTGATAGAAGCGTTAAAAGCAAATGGCGAAGTGGTGGCCATGACCGGTGATGGCGTTAATGACGGGCCGGCATTGAAATCGGCACATATTGGCATAGCGATGGGGAAAAAAGGAACCGAAATTGCCAAAGCAGCTTCTTCTATCATCATTACTGATGATGATCTGGCTAAAATGGTTAATGCGGTGGCCATGGGGCGCCGTATCTACAGCAACCTTAAAAAGGCCATTCAGTATATCATATCCATTCATATACCCATCATTCTAACAGTGTTCATTCCACTGGCACTGGGCTGGATCTATCCCAATATTTTTACGCCGGTACATGTTATTTTCCTGGAACTCATCATGGGGCCCACCTGTT
Source organism: Ferruginibacter sp. (assembly GCA_046070545.1). GTDB lineage: Bacteria > Bacteroidota > Bacteroidia > Chitinophagales > Chitinophagaceae > Ferruginibacter. Next base: position 36 of record JBJTMN010000416.1, on the reverse strand, counting down.
CCATCATCTACGAAAATGAGCCTATCGAAAAAAACA
>JBJTMN010000415.1:0-4081 GCA_046070545.1 Ferruginibacter sp. | reverse complement strand
CCTGTAAAAACGGGCTGGATGATAAAGCAGATTCGGTAGATATTCTGGTAACGGCCCCTGCCCAGTACAAAGCCGCAGCCAACGGCTTGCTGCAAAGCGAAACCCCGGTAGCCGGCGGCACCAAAAAACTTACCTACTGGAAACATCGCTACCCCATTGCATCGTACCTGGTTTGTTTTGCTGTAACCAACTTTGCTGTTTTTAATAATAGTGTTTTACTGGGCAGCACCAATTTACCCATGCAAACCTATTGCTATCCCGAAAACCTGGCTTCTTTTCAAAACGGCACACAAAATACACTGAATGCACTGCAGCTGTTTCACAACAATTTTGGCGACTATCCTTTTATCAATGAAAAGTACGGTCATGTTCAGTTTAACTGGGGCGGAGGCATGGAGCACCAGACGTCAACCTTTGTTGTTTCAATTGACGAAAATCTCTGTGCACATGAACTGGGACATCAATGGTTTGGTGATAAGGTTACCTGTGCCAGCTGGGAAGATATCTGGCTGAACGAAGGCTTTGCAACATTCCTGGCGGCATTTTACATGGAAAATAAATATCCGAATAATATGCTGAATGCCAGAAAATCTGTTATCAATAATATCACTTCATCTCCCGGTGGTTCGGTTTGGGTAAATGATACAACCAATGTGGGGAGAATTTTTGATGGCAGGCTGAGTTATAACAAAGGAAGTTACCTGTTGTATATGCTGCGCTGGAAGCTGGGCGATGCTGCTTTTTTTAACGGGCTTCGCCAATACCAGAAAGACACGAAACTGGCTTATGGCTTTGCCAAAACAGATGATCTCAAAAGGAACCTGGAGCAGGCAAGCGGACAAAACCTTACAGAATTTTTTAAAGACTGGTTTAAAGGACAGGGCTATCCAAGCTACAGTGTGCAGTGGACCCAGGTTGGAAAGGAATATGTAAACATTAAAATGAACCAAACCACATCGCATGCATCGGTTGATTTTTTTGAACTGCCGGTAGCATTGAAATTTAAAAATGCCACAGAGGAAAAAACAATTGTAGTAGATAATAAAACGAATGGGGAAACATTTTTTAAGAACATCGGGTTTATTGCCGATACGGTATTGATCGATCCGGAATACTGGCTGGTAACCAAAAACAATGTGTCGGCAAAAGTACCCGACCCTGCTGCCGGTCAGAATATCGTCCAGGTATTTCCCAACCCGGTATCAGATCATTTTTATATTTACCTGCGTAAAATGGTTGCCAATACTGCTACGATTAATTTATTCAATGCAGCAGGACAGCGGCTTTACACACGCACTGCCAGCCTGGTAAACGGTTCTGAATACCTGGAAATTCCTTCGCAATACCTGCCGAAAGGTGTTTACTTTTTAAGGATCGATGCAGGCGATTTTAAATTTGTAAAAAAACTGCTGAAATAATTCATTTAGGAAAACTTTATAAAATACCTGAAAGCTTTTATTGCTAATTTGTAACCGCTTTTCTTAACATCATTACAGCACCCAACCCTTGGCAAAAAGTAAAAAGCGTATTTTAAAAACCATTTTAATTCCCCTGTTGCTGCTGGTGGTTGTTGCCACAGCTGTGTATTATATCACCGATTTTTTAAGCAGGCCAAAATTTGTACGCTACCCTGCATTTGGCATAGACCTGCCGGTAAACTTTGAAATACACGGTATTGATGTAAGCCATCACCAATACAATATTGACTGGAAGGAAGTACAGGCCATGCAGGATAAAAAAGTGAAGATCGGCTTTGCTTTTATTAAAGCCACAGAAGGCCTGGGAAGGGTTGATAACGGTTTCAGAAGAAACTGGTTCAATGCCAAAGAAGCCATGATGCCGAGAGGTGCTTATCATTTTTTCATCAGCAGTAAAAGCGGTAAGGCCCAGGCCGAAAATTTTATCGAAACGGTTAAGTTATCCAAGGGCGATCTGCCGCCTGTGCTGGATATAGAAACTGCCAATGGTGCTTCCGCTGCCGATATTCAGCAAAGGGCAAAAGACTGGTTGCTGATGATTGAAAAATACTATAATGTAAAACCCATTATTTATACCAATGTAGACTTTTACGAGAATTTCCTGGATGGCAAGTTTGATGATTACCCGCTATGGGTTGCCCATTATTATGTAAAAGATAAACCCAGGATCAAACGAAACTGGCTTATCTGGCAACACAATGAAAAAGGCCATGTGAACGGTATTGATGCCTATGTTGACTTTAATGTGTTTAACGGAGACAGTGCTGCTTTTAAAAAGCTTCTTACAAAATAAAAATACCACCTGCTATTTTAGTAATTTTAGCTGATCTCACAACTACATATTATGTGGTGAGGTTTTGTTATGGAAGATGAAACCAGGGAATTCCTGATACGAATATTAAATACCGTTTCCATGGTTTTACTATGGATGATGGCCAATGTGTTTATTGGTATTTATAAAGGTTTTGCCTTTTTTGAGGAAAAGCCAGACTGGACGAATTACCTGTATTATACATTCCTGGTGGGTAGTTTTATTTTCCTGTTCATTCACCTTAAACGAAAATGGAAGTTGTAATACGAGGGTTCTCCAATGAATTAATGACAAATGACCAGGTGTTTATCTAACTACTATGGTCAGCCACAATCACCCATTTGTTTTTCACTTTTTTGAACAGCAAGGTAAAATGGCCTCCCACATCACCAATACTCCTGGTTAAATGCCACTTGCCAACTACAAAAAAATACATCACCGATAATCTTTTTAGTTCCAGCAGGTCAAAATCAAGTTTACCCATGGCAGCCGTATCAGGATATCCCTTTTTGTAATTATCCAGTGTTTTTTGCCAGCCATAGGTAACACCACTCTTGCCAATGAACATCAGTGAATCGCTTTGCCAGTAGGTTTGCATGAATTTTTCCTTGTCGCCTGTATTCCAGGCCTGGCGCTGCTCTTCAATAAGTGTACGAATAGTTTGCTCGTCTTTACTTTGTGCAGATGCCGGTAAACAAAACAGCAAGGAAACCATGAAGGCTGCAATACATTTATTCATATAACTCAGATTGAACTATAAATATAAATAATCCGCCACGGATTAACCAATTGGCTTTTAGTGTGTATGATGCGGAGATGAACATTTGCTCTTATGACAAAGCCGGTAATTATAATAATGGGCACTGATTATACAGGTAACTGCGATCAATAAAAAAAGAATATCGTGCTGAAAGAAAAACTGTTTTAAAACAAGAAAAACAAATCCAAAGCAAAAAACCAGCACTGGTTTTAAAGAACGATGATGTTTTACATAGCCATGAAAAAGAGAATAAGAACCAACAACAAATGCCAGGGCTATCATACTCCATTCAAAAACCAGGTTGTGAACAATGTTGATGCCAAATACCGGTAATGATGTTACCAGCACAGGCAATAAGGCACAGTGAATGGCACAGAGTACAGATGTTCCGATTCCTAATGCGTCCCAGTTTAATTTAATATTCATAATCAGGCTGGCGACAAAGGTAAGATATTTGCAATAAGGTTGCAAATCTTGTTTAATGCTGCTCTTTACTAATTGAAAGGGGCGTAAATTTGCGAAAATGATCTTTATGAATAAGAGGAATAAGCGGATCCTGATCTATGTTGGATTTTTTCTTGTGCTGCTTGCTGCGTTTTACCTGGTGTTGTTTAACGATTATGATTTTTCAAAGTCGAACCTGATGGTTCGGAATGATAATGTTTCCGATTTTTCATTTATAAACCAGGATGGCAAAAGGATAACCGAAAGAGAAGTAGAAGGTAAAGTATATGTGACCGAATATTTTTTTACAACCTGTAAAGGAATTTGCCCTAAAATGAATGCCAACATGCGCCGTGTATACGAGGCTTTTAAGGATGAACCCAATTTTATGATCATATCACATACCTGTATGCCCGAGACGGATTCTGTTCCTTTACTAAAAGCTTATGAGGCAAGAATGATCGATGGGAAACTGGGAAAGCATGCAGACGGGTCTTACAAAATTGAATATGATACCACCAACCAGAAACTACAGACCATCAACCATAACTGGAATTTTGTAACCGGCGATAAGGCTTTACTGTACAA
>JBJTMN010000414.1:0-4710 GCA_046070545.1 Ferruginibacter sp. | reverse complement strand
AAGGAATGGCCGCTGCATTTGAAAAAGTGAAAGCTGCTGCAAAACCACAGGACCTGTTTATTTTTTACTATGCCGGGCATGGTGTGATAAATGACAAGAACCAGTTCTTCCTGGTGCCTTATGATGTTACACAATTGTATGGTAACGATGGTGCCAGGAAGAACTGGTTCTTGTCATTTATCACACCATGGCCAGCGTAGTAAAAAATAAACAGGTCCTGCGGTTTTGCAGCAGCTTTCACTTTTTCAAATGCAGCGGCCATTCCTTCCCTGGTAGCATCGGCATCCTTAATAAATATGGTATTGGTATTTGTGAACAGGTCTTTTGACCCGTTTTTGATGGCTTCGGCAAAAGAAGTTGCATCTGCCAAAGCATAATTTAAATTGTACTTCGGATTCTTGTAACTGTTGATGCCAACTACCATCAAATGTAATGTGGCAGTTGCAGTTACAGGCTGATCATTTGCTGCCGGTTTATAGTTTACCAGCAGCTCTGCCGGCTTGCTTTCTGTTCTTTCGGTATTAAAGGCAATTGCTTTAAAACGGTTCTCACCAGGAGAAAGCGTTACCGCAAATGTTTTAATTGCCGATTTTTCAGCAGCTTTTTCATCTTCCACTACCAGGTTACGGGTGGTTTCAACCAGTTTGCCATTTTGGAACAGGCGTATTTCTGTAACACCATCATTGGGGCAATCGGCCTGCACTTTTATATTTACCTGCTCCTTTGTGGCATTGTACATGGCCATATCGATATCAACAGATAAATTGCGTTGCATTTCTTCTGCTGAAATTTTCACCTTGGGCGCATCTTTTAGTGTGCCAATATTGATTGGAGTAGGTGTAAAATTCTCTCCTTCTAAAATACGGGGCAATAAATTGGGTGTGTAGAATTGTTCGTAAGCAGATTCCAGCGGAATGGTTTCCAGTCCCTTCACGTAGTACATTTTCTTCATGCCCTCGGGCGTTCCGTCAAAGCGGCCTGCATTATCAACAATTACCCAATCGCTGCCACCAAAGAAAACGAGCGTGGCCAGCGATCTACCATTGTTCATATCCCAGATACGAACTGTTCTGTCATAACTTCCACTAAATAAGAATTTACCATTGGGATCTGCAGCCAGGGAGGTTGGTGAATTGCTGTGGCCGGTCAGTACCCGCAATGTTTTTTTGCTGTTGATATCAGTGACAGTTATCGTTGTATCTGAAAAAGCACTCTCTCCGCCACAGGTTATGAGCTGCTCCTGGCCGGGCATCTTGATCATTTCATTAATTCTCCCTTTTTGTATATAACTATCAGCAAGTTCTTTGCCAGTAGCAACACTGTACCAGCGAACATGCCCGTAATCATCCCCGGTTATCAATGTGTTTCCATCCTTTGTTAACTGCAATCTCTTTATTCCTGTTACACTATTATATTCACCTGCATGCCTGAACGTTTGCAGTGTTTTACCGGTAGCAATATCTATCCTGTATGTTTTATCATCACTACTGAAACCAACATACACAGACCGGCTGTCTGCAGCGAAAAGAAATGTATTGGCATTGTGTGGAATGCTGAATGTGTTTATTTTCTCTCCCCCGGGAAAAGAATACACATTCATCTCCGGGTAACCTGCATCCCTGTTACTGTATACCAGTATATTGTTATCGGGTGAAACGGCGAATGCTGTTGCTTTTTCCAGGTCTGCAAATGCTTCAACTTTTTTTGATGTAGCTATATCCCAAACGCCGATGCCTTTGTCGTAAGATCCTGCGATCATGTATCTTCCATCGGGAGAATACTTTACATCCATTCCCAGTATATCGGCATCAATATGTTTGGTAACAGCTCCTCTTTTAAGATCGAGCACCTGTATAAAGCCACCGCTGCCAAAACCCGGCGCTCCTATCACCGCAAGCGATTGCCCGTTTGGAGAAAGCGCAATATTATAGACCACATTTGCAACACCACCTAATTTCTGTACCAGTTTTCTTTCTTCAAAATTCCAGATGCGTATCACTTTATCATAGTTACCCGATACCAGTTTTTTCCCGTCACTGGTGAAAATCAATCCTGCAGGGTATGACATTTTATCCAACAGCTTTGCTGACAATTTCATGTTTTGCAGGTCGTAGATAAAAATGGTATTATCATCTGCACCCGTAACCACATAGCGGCTATCCGGACTAAATGCAATGGTTTTAATAGATGCTTTTTGTCCTTTGAAAGTATGAATTACCTGTTTACTCCTGCGATCAATAACTGCAAGTGTAGCAACTCCCTTGCTGTTGAAGAGATCAGCAGGATCTAATGCATCCTCCTGGCCTTCTGTAACATCGGCTGTTGCCTGGCTATCGTATCCATCCCTTACGATCAGTTTTCCATTCGGGCTTAATTTAGAGATACCCGTTGTTTCAAACTGCTCGGTGGAAGTTATGGTTGCTGTATTTACATTGATATGAAATATCTGTGTACCACCTATAGCAAGCAATTCGTTTTCCTCAAATCTCAGGGTTGCAACACTTCCTTTACCCTGCATTTTTTTTACCAGCTTCATACCAGACGGGTTCCATAGCTTGATCTCAAACATATCACCGTTTTTAGCGGGGTTGTCAATCTCACTAACAGATACAAGCCACTTGCCATCTGCACTAAATGCCAGGGCATCAATATCATTTGTATGCACAGCCTGTTTAAAGATCTCTCTTCCCCCGGCACTCAAATCATTCACCCGAAGTTCTTTGTTGGCGCCGGTTACAAGCAATTTTCCATCCGGGCTAAAAGCCACTGACCTTATCCAGGAAGGGTAATTGCCAAGAGTTTTTAATTCTTTACCGCTGGCTATATCCCAGATCTTTACTGTCTTATCCCAGCTACCGCTTGCCAGCAATCTATTATCGGATGATATGGCAATCTTGGAAACATCCTCTGCATGGCCGCGTGGAATTACCAGTTGCGGCGCCTGTGCCGATGCGGTTCCTGCAAAACATAATGCTGTTAAACACAGCATTACTTTCTTCTTTATTTTCAAATAAATATACACTTACACCTTATTAAGTAACTGAATTAATTGTGCTTTATCTCCACCATTAATGGCACTACAGTACCAGTTGCATTAGCTTTCACTTCAAAGCCAACCTGTGTACCGGTATAGGTAACATCTTCTTTTTTTATCAGCTTATTGCCCAATGCACTCATTATTTTTGCAGACAGTCCGCCTTGTTTATTACCCATGGCTGCAAGCATTTCATCCATGTTCAATTTTTCTTTTGAGTAAAGGATCAGTAAATAATCGATGCCTTTGTTCTCGTCCATCTTAATAATTTTAGTATCACTTGGAAATGCAACAACTGTATTAGCGCCAACATGGGTGCTGGTCATATCATCGAAAGGCAATATCCTGTTTATTTTTCCGGAAAGGTCGGTTGCAAATGCATATACATAAGCTTCCTTATCAATATTCATGTAAAAACGGAATTTTGTTCCGCTTGTATAGCTGTTCATCATAGTATAAGCTACCAGGTCTTCTTTTGCTGCCTTTTCTTCTTCCACTACCAGGTTTCTGCTGCTAACCCTGTTAACAGGCATATCATCTCCGCTATTCAGTTTGAATTCGATAGATCCACTTAAACTTGTTTCTGCTACTGGTGCCGGCGTTGGCTTTGGATCTGGCGCAGGAGGTACTGGTTTGGGATCAGGAACAGGTACCGGCTTTGGATCGGGAACCGGAACCGGTTTAGGATCTGGTGCAGGCGGAACCGGTTTGGGATCTTCTTTTTTCTCATCGGGTACTTTTGTATAAGGATTTGCAAAAGGCTGAATGGCATAATTACACCAGCTTACAAAATCATCATATTTTATCCAGATCTTTCCATGGTCTGCCCAATCGGCACCCCAGCTATTAAGCACCTGGAATGCACCACCAGCCATATTATCATCATAACCGATCACACACATGGCATGTTTATTATGTTTCCACGCCGTGTCAACAGACGATTCTCTTGAATCGGGATTCCACACAGCTGATTTTATATCTAAAAAACTTTGTGGTAACGTAAATGAAACAGCAAGGGGGCTACCTTCGGTCAAAGCCTTTTTTGCAAGTTCAATAGATTCTTCCTTTGTTTTTAAATAGGCATCATCTTTGGAGTACCCTTTGGCTGCAAATAAAAAACTGGCATCGGCAATCTTATAATTTACAGCTTCATTCTTGGCAGTTTCTGTAATGGTTGACCCGCATTTATAAGGAATGGTTCTAAGCGTAGCATCACCTTTATCGATCAATGTTATCAGCGCATTAATGATACTGCTACCAAACTGGCAATTGTAATCTTTGCTGTCTTTGATCTGTTCGTACAAAAAAGTAGGGGAAAATGCATACTTATTGATGAGCGCCTTATCTGTAAGATCATGTGTAATTGAATACAGGATCGTTGCTACACCATACCCGTTTGCCCAGGCAGTACAGGTTCCGTAATTACCTTGGTCGCCGGGAGTAGGGCTGTATTTTTCCAAAGAATAGCTGCTGGGCAATCCCCGGAAACTACGCTCAGATACCCGTACCTTTTGAGGCGTTTTGGAGATCAATTCCATGTTGATCACTTCGCCCATGGCAAATTTTCGCTGGGCAAATGCTGTGATGGAATTAACAAAGAACAGAGAATACAGTAATATTAATTTCTGCAATTTCATATGATTATTTTTATATAAAAATAACCGAATTGTATTACC
>JBJTMN010000413.1:0-3603 GCA_046070545.1 Ferruginibacter sp. | reverse complement strand
CTTAATAAAGCTGTGCGGCTTTTAATATTGGGCAGACCTGCAAGTTTTGCTAGTTCATCGTTGTTCAGCTTTACTTCGGCTACCGGTAATCTTTGGCGGTGAACAGAATCCAGGTAATGCATAGTATCCATGCCTGCCCTTCCGTTTTCCAGGGCATCCAGGCATTGGGCTACATCATTACCTATTGCCGAAATAACTCCTTTGCCGGCAATAAAAATTTGTTCGTTCATTGTTAAGCATTCTGGGCCTGGTGGGCAGTTATATATTCAGCCATTGTACGCACGGTCTTAAAAACCTTGGGGCCGTCTTCTGCATTGGATAATTTGATCTTGTATTGTTGCTGTAATAAAACGATCAATTCCAGTGCATCAATCGAATCCAGCCCCAGGCCATCAACAAACAATGGCTGGTCATCACCAATATCTTCCGGCTTCGTATCCTGCAAGTTCAGCTGCGCAATGATCTGTGATTTCAGATCAGACATTAATTTATCCATTTTGTAACCGATATATTTTATTAAGATTATCTTTTGTAAAATTAACTGAATTGGGGCTTTTATCTTTCTCTGCTAAAAATAAAGTTGCATTATAATTATCCTCCAGTATCTCCACCCAGCCGCAAATACAGCACTGCAATATATTGTTATTAAACAGGTTATTTACATATTGTTCAATGAAAGCTGGATCAAATTCATCGGAAATAAAAAATGCATTCTCACCTTTAAACCCATGCCTGATGGACATTTCGCCAATTACAATATTGGGCAATGTATATACGAACAGGGCCGGGCTGGCCATGCTTTTTGTGGTTTCGTAGTACCGGATGTCGGTATCCAGGCTCGAATTGGCGTTGGATAGAACGATACCCACTTCTTCAGGCCGGTATTTCTCTTTGTCAAAACTGCCCTGCAATAATATTTCATTGGCCAGCCACCCCAGTTTACTAAGATTATCCATCTTAAAAAACTTAGGGTATTGCAGGTTAAAATGCCGGTAAGCGGCAATCAGAAATTCAGCCTGATCCGCTTTCTTTTCTTCAAATACAGGCAGCCCGTTCTTATAAATAATTTGATTGCTGATAACACAGCTTGCCTGGATATAAGTTTCTTTTTTCAATATTTCTATTATGCTTATTAACCAAAACTATGCGTTTCAGTTCCCGGTTTTTATTAAGCACTTAACGCATCTCTTACTTTAATAAGTTTTGCCAGTTTTACCAGTTCAGTATCGTGGTTTTTTACGTAAGGATTATTGGTATCCCAAACATAACCTGCCAGCACCGAACAGATCTTGCTCTTTATTTCTGCCACCTGGTCATCTGTAAAGAATATAGTATCCAGCGTGCCATCGTACCAGGACATTACGTAAGTGCGGAAAGTATTTACGCCCTGCATCATTACTTCGGTATATTCTTTTTCCCAGTCTATATTTTCTCCGTTCAGTTTTCTGATAACAAGGTGTGCAGCAGTCTGGCTTGAAACCGTTGCCAGTGTTACACCTGAAGAGAATACAGGATCTAAGAATTCCGTTACATTTCCTGTTAGCACAAAACCATCGCCATAAAATTTAGATGTACTTACTGAATATGATTGCAGAACCCTGGGTTCAAAAACAAATTCCACATCTTTCATTCTTTCAGCCAGGTATGGCTCTGTTGCTATCAATGCTCTTAACTGTTCTTCGGGTGCCAATCCGCTTGTTGCATCAAAGAAAGAAGGATCACCCACAAAACCAACGGAGGTTTTTCCGTTTGAGAAAGGTATAACCCATATCCAGATGCCTTTTTTGTGTACAATGATGGTAATGCGGTTTGGTTCATCATCCATGGAACGGTTTACATCTACCACGTGTGTAAAAAATGCTTTCCTGGGCGGCAGGTTCGAAGGCCTGTCCATATTGAACAAACGTGGTATCACTCTTCCGTAGCCGCTTCCGTCAACAATAAAACGTGCTTCGATCTGCGATTTGTTTCCATCAATATCTTCCACCGTTGTTACAGAATCTGTTCCGTTGAATTCAATTCCCGTAACGGTTGTCTCGTAACTCACAGGTATACCCATTGTTTCACAGGTATCTGCCAGGGTTTTATCAAATTCACCTCTTGGCACCTGCCAGGTCCAGGTCCAGCCGGGTGTAAACTGGTCTGCAAAAAAGTAATCGCAAACCTTTCCGTTCTTTACAAACTTGGCACCGAATTTTTCCTGGAAACCTTTTGCTTTCACCGCATCTAAAAAACCTGCTTCTTCCAAAGCTTCCATGCAACGCGGTAACAGGCTTTCGCCAATTACAAAGCGGGGAAATTTCATCTTCTCCACGATCTTAACCGAAAATCCTGCTTTTTTTATGATAGATGCAGCTACTGTACCTGCGGGGCCGGCACCAATTACAAGCACATCTGTTTTTTCTGTTTTCATCATTCTATATTTTTAATTTTCTTTTTACTGTTTACTAAAAACCATGGCGGCATTACATCCTCCAAAACCTGATGCAGTTTTTAAGAAATGCTGTGCTGTTGTTTTGCTTAATGTTGAACATACATTTACCGGTTGACTTACTCCTATATTTTCAAAGCCAAGTGTTGGTATCAGCAGTTCCTGCTTTAACGATTGAAAAGAAATAATGGACTCAATTAAACCGGCAGCACCCAATGTATGTCCGTAATATCCTTTTAAACTGTTTACAGGAACTTCCTGCATGTGTGCCAAACCAATTGCTTTTGCTTCCATCTCATCGTTAAAAATGGTTGCTGTGCCATGGGCAGAAATAAAGCCAATATCAGCTGCAGAAACGGCTGCAGCCTGTAATGCTTTTCTGATTGCAATATACAATTCTTCGCCTGTTCGTGAAGGACCGCTGATATGATTTGCATCATTACTAACCGAGCCTCCGGCGGCTTTTATACCTGCTGAAAATGCCTTATTGGAGGTAAGAATTATAGTGCCTGCCGCTTCGCCCAGGTTGATGCCATCCCGGGCCACATCAAAGGGCTTGCAGGGCAACTGGCTTACCGCCTGAAAGGACTGAAATCCCGACAAAACAAATTTGCTGATCACATCGGCCCCTGCAACTACTGCATGATCATACTGGCCCGATTGTATCAGCCGCATACCGGTTAAAATAGCCAGCATACCCGATATACAGGCGTTGGAAACAATAACCGGTTTATTGCTAAAATGAAAATGCTCCGCTACTGCTTGTGCAGACGTATTCAGTGAAATTCTTTTGTTCAAAGCATCTGAAGCAACTTCGGTTTCCAGTAAACTGATATTACCTTTTGTAGAGGAAATAATAAAGGCTGTTCTTTCATCTGCCGGGCTTATACTGGTGCCTGCAAGTGCTCCTGTAATGGAAGCGATCAGCAGTTTTTCAAACCTGGTATAGTTGTTTGCCGGATGCCCCTGGTAGAAATTTTCATTGGCAAATAAAGCTGCCTGAAAAGGATGGTCAGACATACTTTTAATATCATTCAGTTTAACACCTGTAGTACCATTCTTTAGCTGCAAAAAATTTTCTGCAGTACTGAAACCTATGGGCGAAACAATATTATCTGAGCTAACAAAAATCTCTGTCATCGTTTTTACCATTAAACCTGGTCATGCTTTTT
>JBJTMN010000412.1:0-2046 GCA_046070545.1 Ferruginibacter sp. | reverse complement strand
CATCGGAGGCTGGAGGCCTTTCCCGGCAAGTTTTGTTGATGATAAAAAATATGGTGATTGCAAAGCATTAAGTAACTACATGAAATCAACACTTGATGCAGTGGGCATTAAGTCGAATATACTGATCATATACAGGGACTACGAACCGAAGATCGTGGATGAAAAATTCCCGATGAATAATTTTAACCATGCAATTCTTTGTATTCCGCAGGCAACAGACACTATCTGGCTTGAATGCACCAGCACCACCCTGCCATTTGCCATGCTTGATGAAACAACCCTGAACAGGAAAGCTGTCATGATAACAGAGGGTGGCGGCGTTTTGGTAAATACACCGCCCAGTAATTATGTAACCAATACAACAGGTACACATACGGTAATTGATGTTGATACAGATGGAAGTGCCAAAGTAAGTTCGGTATATACACTGTTCGGGGAAGAAAGGGACAAGACATTGATGCGCTTTCATGATCTGAAGGAAGATGAAAAAAGGAAATTTATCATTACAGGCAGGGATTGGAAGCTTCCGGATGTATTCAATATTACCACTTCTATAAATAAGGACAATCCGTACCTGGTGAGTTCGGAAATGCAATACGAAAAAATATATACTTTTAACGCAGGTAATAAACTTTTCTTTGAACCCCGGCTTTACCCCATTTTCGATGAAGAGATCCCCGAAGACTCAAAAAGGGTGAGTGATTATTATTTTACATACCCGTACCAGTCTACAGATACCACACTGTATAAATTCCCTGTAGGGTATAATGCAGAAAGCATACCTAAAAATAAATCGGTACAGTATCCCTTTGCCGCTTACAGCTGCAATTACAACTGGGATGCTGCCACCCATACGTTGATGTCCGTAGCCCTGCTCCAGGTAAAACAACGGCAGGTAAAAGCAGCTGACTATAATAAGTTGCTTGATTTTAAAAATCAGGTAATGTCAGATATAAATGAAAAGATTGTGATGAAGAAGGAGTGATTTATTCCTTGATTCTCCATCTTCATGTAAAGTCCCTGTATTTTTGTATTTTAGCAAAGTGTTTTTTTCAGCATGGTGTAAATGCTGAAAATAATGATGCAACTGTACTTACCCTTTCAAAACCTTCACAACTTTACAATGGCTGCTATTTGGTTAAACAAATTAACCAGTTGATATATTTATAAAATGAAAAGACTCATAAGCCTGGCCATATTGTTTGTGTTTGCTAAAAACCTGATGTCACAGTATACGGTTAACGGAAATGCTTTAAGGTTATCCTGTAATGAATACAGGTTAACAAACGCTCAAACAGCACAAACCGGGTCAGTCTGGAACAATATTAAAATTGACCTGAGCCAATCCTTCGATTTTAATTTTGATGTTACACTCGGCAGCGGTGATAGTCCCGGGGCAGATGGTATTGCCTTTGTATTGCAGCCTATCAGTACAAGTGTGGGCACATCTGGCAGCGGGCTGGGGTACCAGGGCATTTCACCGGCTGTTGGTGTTACACTGGATACGTATCAGAACAGTTCTCCGGATAATGATCCCACATATGATCATATTGCATTTCAGTTAAATGGTGATCTGAACCATAGCAGTGCAAATAATATAGCCGGCCCCGTTACAGCAATAAACGGTAATAACAATATTGAAGATGGCAACTGGCATTCACTCCGTATTGTGTGGGATGCTGCAACCAAAACGCTGACAGCTTATGTAGATGGCAGCCTGCGGTTAACTACTGTAAGAGACCTGGTAGCAAATGTTTTTGGCGGAAACCCCCTGGTGTACTGGGGCTTTACCGGCAGTACCGGTGGCGAATTCAATTACCAGGGATTTAAAACAGCATTGAACCCAACTTTTCATTTCAGTCCAACCCAAAAAAGATGCATCAATGAACCGATCACTTTTATAGATTCAACTGTATCCTTTGCACCCATCATTAAATTTTACTGGGACTTTGGCGATGGCAGTCCGCTGGATTCACTAAACTTAAATCCAACACATACTTATACAAGTGCAGGTGCTTTTACCGTTGTTCAAAGGGTGATTGGTGC
>JBJTMN010000411.1:0-2175 GCA_046070545.1 Ferruginibacter sp. | reverse complement strand
TTTTCATTTTCATTAAGGCCTGCATTGCCCTCGGACCTTTTTCAGGATCTGTCATCAGCTTTCCAATTATGGATGGAACAATTTGCCAGGACACGCCGAACCTATCTTTTAACCAACCACACATACTTTCGTTACCACCATCAGCGATAAGCGTATTCCAGTAATGATCTATCTCTTCCTGTGTATAGCAGGTAACTACAAAGGAAATGGCTTCATTAAAAGCAAAAGCATGTTCGCCCGGGCCATCCATGGCAATGAGGTTAAAGTTGTTCAGCCTGGTTTCCGAGAACAATACTTTTCCTGCAAAGGGTGTAGCATCGGCCCAATGCTGCATGTTGGTAATGGAAGAATTATCAAAAACCGAAGTGTAAAACTTCATAGCTTCTTCTGCTTTACCAAACATTTTGCCGGTAAATAAAAGCGAAGGGCATATCCTTTCTTCTGTACCCAGAATGACCTGCCAGGTGAGGCCAAATTTATCTTTGATCCAGCCATATCGTTCGCTCCAGTCGTATTTGCCAATGGCCATCAATGGTTCGCCACCGGCAGCAAGACCGTTGTATATGGCATTGGTTTGCTCAACTGACTTACAATACACAAAAATGGATATTGAGGGATTGATGGTGAACATAGGCCCGCCATTGAGGCACATGAATTTGTTTCCCCAGATATCGAAGTTCACAACCATTGGGGTATCCGTAGTGATTTTTGCGTCTGAGAAAACAGAGCAGTAAAACTCCGCTGCTTCTTTTGCATTTCCATCAAACCAGATACAGGGGTGAATGCTGTTGTTCATGATTATCTTTTTAGTTTCAGTAATTTGATTAATTATTAATCCTTCTTTCCTTTGAATGTTGCATAAATTGCCATGGCATGCCCGTGCCCCAGTTCAAAATCTTTTTTTAGCCAGTTGGTTATCTCAGTTGCTTTTACTGCAGGATTTAAAATTCCTTTCTGTATAAAGCCTTTTTGTTCTGCCAGCTTTTTAAAATCCTCCGGTGTTTTTCCGGTTTTAGCTTTAATATTATCTATGTATGCCTGGAATGACATGGTCTTTTATTTATTTGATTAAAATCAATTGTTTTCAACATAGGCTTTAAAATTATCCAGTATATTCTGCCAGCCAGCTTTCTGCATAGCCAGTGGATTCATATTTTCAGCCTCAAAGGTTTCTGTAACTGTGGTGGTATTTCCATTACTGCTGAAAACGATCAATACTTTTCTTCCGTCACCCATGGTATAAGCTATCAGGCTATTGGCTTTTACATCGTCATACACACCGCCAAAATCAAACCCCATGCTGCCGTCCTTTGCTTCCATCCTGGTACTGAAACTGCCGCCCACCCGAAGATCGTTCTGAGCACGGGGTGTATGCCACTCGGGTGTAGCACTGCACCATTGCGTGATGTGTTCCGGTTGGTTCCAATAGTCCCATACTTTTTCCACAACTGCCTGCACAGTTGTTTCTACTGTAAGCTGAATTTTAGATTCTGCCAGTCTTTTTACATTTTCTAATGCTACAGGAAATGTTTTATTGAAATAATCCAGCATCTCTGCCACTACATCCATGTCAACCTCAATTTCTGTTACACCGTTACTTTCTTTCAATGTATAATTTTCTGTAGATCCGTTCCAGCCCCTGGTATCATCAACAGGCTGCTCTATCCCGCCTTTTACTTCCCCAATATGTCTGAAGGACATGAATTCGCAGGGAACCTTCTTTTCAATGATACTGTACATGCCCCCTCCTTTACCATCTGTAAAATGAATCTTGCTTCCCTCGTTCCAGTCGGACGCAGCGCAGGAACCTTCCATAAAAACACTTGTCCATTTCCGGTAGGTTTCATCGTACCATAAAATATCCCATACTTTATTTTTGGGGGCATGGATGCTGGTTGAAAAACTGATCTTCTTCATTCCGCTGTTATTTTCTTTTTGCATGTTGTATGATTGATTGTGTAGTTTAATTGCCTGTTTAATTGCATAACAAACTTACTATGTTATTTATAAAATGACAGATGGTAAAAACGACATTCTGAAGGGTTGATTGCGACAGCCTGTTTTTGTAAATTTGACTTATGAAAAATGTAACTATTCTTGTGCCGGAAACAGCGGTGATCGAAGCGGTGGCCGATCCGCATTATATGTTCAAGGCAGTTAACCAGTTCTTACAAG
>JBJTMN010000410.1:0-2658 GCA_046070545.1 Ferruginibacter sp. | reverse complement strand
ATAATAAAAGACTAGTTTTATCTTACTTCGAATTATCAGGCCGCTTCATGAAAAATATAATCATCTTCCTGTTATTTGGTTGTTTGACTGGCCATGCATATGCGCAGGGTGTTGCTAAGGATTCTGTTAAACCGGGCCCCGATACGGTAAAACTCGGTATCTATGTTACCAGCATACACGATATAGATTTTAAGCAGAAGGAGTATAAGACCATTTTCTGGCTATGGCTAAAATACAAGAACAAGGATCTTGATTTTGTGCATAACCTGGAGATACCCAATGCCAAAAATTTTACAACAGCCTATACAACGATTGATACGACTAACGGCAGGGTTTACCTGGTGATGAAAATGGAATGTACGATGAAGAACGGATGGAGCATCAACAATTTTCCGTTCGACAGGCAGACATTGCGACTGACATTTGAGAACTCGCAGTTTGATTCTACCAAAATGATCTTTGTGCCTGATACATCAGGTGATCATTATGATAAGCGCATCAGCAGCCGTACCGGCAACAACGATATAGTGATCAATGGCTGGCAGGTAGATAGTTTTGTGATGAGTTCACGTGGCCGGGTTTATAAAACCGGCTTTGGTCTTGATAATCTTACTGAACAGAAACAGACCTACAGTGCATTGCGTATAAGGATGGTCATCAAACGGGAGGCGGAAGGCCTTTACTGGAAAATGTTCCTGGGCATGTATATCGCATTCCTGATCGCCTATATCTGTTTTTATATTCATTCAGATGGAATGGATTCCCGTTTCGGCCTGAGTGTTGGTTCTCTGTTTGCGGTAATCGGTAATAAATACATTATTGACTCATCATTGCCGGAATCTACTTCGTTCACATTGGTAGATACCATGCATGGGCTCACCCTGTTCTCCATTTTTTTAGTGATCACCGCCACAGCCTGGTCGCTCAGGCTTGTTAAACAGAATAAACACGCACAGGCCAGGCGTTTTGATATGATAGCTGCACAGGTTCTTTTGCTGCTCTTTGTTTCACTCAATATCTATTTTGTGCTGAGTGCAAAAAATGGAGGATAGCCGGTTATGTAAGATGCAGTAATAAAATAAGAGAGATGTATTCAGGCTAATAAAGGGAGGATAGCATCTACATCAATCACGGTCTCATCCAACGGACGCAGGTATTCATTTTGCAGGATGGTGCCCAGTTTTCTCAGATCAAACTTTTCTTCAAAACCCGAGAAACTGTTGCGGAACATTTTCAAAAGCTCATTCCTGTCAATCACTTCATCAAGATCAATTACATAGGAATGTTCGGCCACATAATCCAGTACGGGCCCTTCACTGTTTGTAAAATGACATTGTAACCTGCAGGCCAAACCCTTTTTTATGGAGTTTCTTTTTCGCATAACATCCATGCTGGTGGTATTGCTGAATGGTGCAGATGTATTGCCGGTATTATCAGGATGAAAATGCCAGCTGGTAACGATCATTTCAGTTTGCTCTATCATGTATGCTTTGTTTTAAGTAATCAGTTTATACATCCGCTTCATTAAATGACAGTTCAATACTGCTGATACCTGTATGTACTTTGCGGCAATTGACTCCTGCCTTATCCAGCATCAGCCTGGAAGCTTTGGCAGTATCGGTGCCTGCATATTTGTCGGAGAGGTAGATCACTTCTGCAATACCTGATTGTATGATTGCCTTGGCACATTCATTACAGGGGAAAAGTGCTGTGTAAATCTTACAGCCCCGCAGGTCCATACCAATATTGTTTAAAATGGCATTTAATTCAGCGTGGCAGATATAGGGATATTTTGTCTGCAGAAAATCGCCCTGTTTTTCCCAGGGAAATTCATCATCATCGCAGCCCATAGGCAGACCATTATAACCGGCACCTACGATCTTATTCTTATCATTCACGATACAGGCGCCTACCTGCGTGTTGGGGTCCTTGCTGCGTCGGGCACTTAAAAGCGCTACACCCATAAAATATTCATCCCAGGAAATATAATCTTGTTTCTTTTTTAATGCGGGCATATGGCAGTTTTAGTATGTTGTGCATACGAATATATGTCATTTAATATTTTGGAGATATGCGATTTACCGTTAAAACTCTCAGGTTTAAAGTTACAACTTAACCAAACTAACCGTAGTGCCCCGCCCAAGCCCGGCCTTATCAACCGTTTCATTTTCTCTCACTTCTGCATTGCCCTGGTCTTTCATGGTAGTGGCTGTTTTTTTTAGTTGCTGAATGAATTTTATTTTTTGAGTCTTGCTGAATTCCTTCAGGCGAAATGCAAGATAGTATTCACCTTCCCGGCCCATGGGGCCAATCTTATCGGCAGATACCTGTTTTATCCTGTTCTGCTTTTTAAAAGTATTGATCATCTTCACCAGCGGGGTGTCGGAAGGAACGCCACAGCACATACTGTTGAAACTTACTATAACCGGGTAAGTATCGGTTTGCTGTGCATGGGCTGTTGCAGCCAGCAACACGATTGTGAAGAAAGAAAGTGCTGATTTTTTCATGGTATCATATTTAATCTTAACGGTAAGATGCATTAATAATGCAATTGTAAGCAGCATTTTACTTTTTAACAAAAGCTTTGCCATAAAATGATGCTTATTATGCCGGAAAACCTCGTAAAATAATAGAGCCCGGCTTTTCAGCGGAGCCTTT
>JBJTMN010000409.1:0-17491 GCA_046070545.1 Ferruginibacter sp. | reverse complement strand
TAAAACAGCTACATCATTTTCAGCATCATGCGGGGGATATAAAATACTGCCACTCATCATGTCGTTGCCACGTGGTTCAAACATCAGCCCCTTGCGTATCCAGTCATACTCTTTTAAAAAATGCTGGCGCTTTTCGCTAATGTTATTGCCAGTCAATTCAGGGCCTCCTTGTTTTACCAGCCTTACGGGATTTCCGCAGGTATGGGCATCAATACAGTTAAACGTATATTTCATTGATCAAATGGTCGTTATAGTTATTTTTTTACGGCAACACCTACCATACTATCAGCTGTACCGTAATATAAAAAATATTGGTTTTTAAAATACACCAATCCTTCAATAAATGTTGTGCCCGATGCATATTGCCCGCTTATTTCATGTGGCAGATCAGGCTTGATGAAATAAGTTGTACACCTGTCCAGCAATTGCTCCGGATGTTTTGCATCAAACAATGCCTGGCCTCCGCAATAAATTCCTTTTGCCAGGGCGGGGTCTGCATCTTCATTTTCTGCATTCTTGCCATTGTACAACAATACAATACCCTTTTCTGTAAGAATAGCCGGTGGGCCTGGTTCCACAATCTGGCTGTCGAACATTTTTTTTCTTGCTGTTAGTATGGGAATCAGTTCTTTTTTTGAATCTGTTAATGGTGTCCAGTTTACAAGGTCAGTTGAAGTTGCCAGGTAAACAGGGCCTTCTCCCCAGTACATCCAGTATTTTCCGTTGATTTTTGCAGCAATAAACTTGCCGTTCACCTGCTTTGCAACAATTGATCCCGATTTGCTCCAGGTATTCAGGTATTTTCCATTGTACGCTTTTAAAAATGCCGGGCCTTGTTTTTTCCAATGTAGCAGGTCATTGGAAGTAGCAACGCTAAGCCTCGCCACATCACGGTTCCAGCTGGTGTACATTAAAACATAAGTTCCTTTTTCTGTTTCAACAATCCTGGGGTCTTCGCATCCGCCGGGGTAATCATATTTAATGAAAGCACCGCTGTCGGGATACAGAACGGGTTCCTTATTTTTCTTGAAATGTATCCCATCTTCACTTACTGCAATGCCAATTCTTGAAGTACGCATACCTATGCCAACTCCCGGAACATCTTCTGCCCGGAACAAGACATAGACCTTATTATTTTTTACAACAGCCGCCGGGTTAAAAACATCGGCCTTTTGCCATTGTACAACCTGTTTTTTTACAGGACAGTTAAAATAATAGCCTGAATCAGCCTGCATTACAGGATTGCCGGCTGGCTTCATAAAAGGGCCCAGCTGCCAGTCATTGATCCCGGTTTGCCCAAGACCAATTAAGGGAAACAGCATTGCAAGGATTGCTATTTTTTTCATACATTGTAAGCGTTAAGCATAAATTGTATAGAACAGTTTTTTAAACCGTTTTTGACATTGTATAGTTACGACAAAGATTTTTAAAAAATGGAACAGTACGGAAAGATATTATTATTTGCCATGCCTGCTTTTCTGGTATTGGTATTGTTTGAAAAATGGTATGGCTGGCGCAAAGGAAAAGATACGGTGCGTAATATGGACATGATCAGCAGCCTGAGCAGCGGGGTAACCAATGTTACCAAAGATGTAATTGGTTTGTATGTGGTTATTCTTTCTTATCCGTTCATGCTGAAATGGCTTGCCCTGACTACCATCAGCAATACACTTATTGTTTATATCATCGCTTTTTTTGCACTGGATTTTGCCGGTTACTGGGTGCATCGGCTGCAACATGTAGTTAATTTTTTCTGGAACGGGCATATCGTTCATCACAGCAGCGAGGAATTTAATTTAGCCTGTGCATTGCGGCAAAGCATTTCTGCCATAGCAAAAATTTATGCCATATTTCTATTACCTGCTGCATTGCTGGGTGTTCCTGCGCAGGTTATTGCCGTGGTAGCACCCCTTCATTTATTTGCCCAGTTCTGGTACCATACTCAACATATTGGCAAGATGGGATTTTTGGAAAAGATCATCGTTACACCTTCTCATCACCGGGTGCACCATGCTTTCAACAAAGAATATATTGATAAGAATTACGGCCAGATTTTTATTTTCTGGGATAAATGGTTTGGTACTTTCCAGGAAGAAATACCCGACCTGCCGCCTGTGTACGGTATTACCAGGCCCGTGCAAACCTGGAACCCGATCAGGATCAATTTTCAACATGTATGGCTGTTGATGAAGGATGCCTGGAGAACCAATAACTGGAAAGATAAATTTACGCTTTGGTTCAAACCAACCGGTTACCGCCCGGCCGATGTCATTGAAAAATACCCCGTGTATAAAATTGACGATGTGTATCATTTTGAAAAATACGATACACAAACTTCTGCTGCATTGAATGTATGGAGCTGGATACAATTGCTGATGATACTACTCTTTGTAAGTTACCTGTTCGGGAATATTGCACTCATCAACAGCCTTAATGCTAATTATATTTTCTGGTATGGAGGTTTTCTTTTTTTAAGTGTGTATGCACTTACCGACCTTATGGACAGAAATACCTCTGCTATTATTTGGGAATGTATCAGGGCAGGTATTGGCTTTACCATTTTGTTTACTCAAAGTGACTGGTTTGGTGCAACTACTTACTTACCTGCTGCAAAATATGTGCTGGCTGCTTATTTTGTCATCTCCCTGCTGGTTACAGCATGGTTTGTAATGAAGCACGCAAAAGAAGATGTGAAGATGGCTGCTCTTGTATAAATTAAAGAACAGCCTTCGTCAGTACATTGTCAACTGTTCTCCAGATGCCCAACGGATTTTCATTCTTCAGTTCATCCGGCAATAAATTATTGCTCCAGTTCTGAAAAGCAACAGGCCTTGCAAAACGTTTGATGCCATCTGCACCAACAGAAGTAAATCTTGAATCAGTTGTAGCAGGGAAGGGGCCGCCATGATGCATGCTTAAGCAAACTTCCACACCTGTTGGTACGCTGTTTAAAATAAAGCGGCCACAGATATTTTTAACTGCTTCAACCAGTTCGTCATTTTGTACTATGTCATTTTCTGTTGCCATTAAAGTAGATGTTAACTGCCCTTCCAGGTTCTTAGCAACAGCAATCATTTCTGCCATGTCTTTACAACGTATGATGATGGAGTAAGGGCCGAAAACCTCCTGGTGCAAAACGGGATTATTTAAGAACGCCTGTCCGCTGGCAGTGGCAATGGTTGGCAATCCTTCGTTCTCTTTTACATCTGTTTCACTTTCTGCAACTAAATGCACATCATCCTGTAAAAGGGCATTGCTCTTATTTTTTTTATAAGCACTCACAATGCCGGCATGTAACATGGGTGCGGGATTGATCTTTTGAATGGCTTTGCCCAGGTCGTGTATAAATGTTTGTAAAGTCTCACTTTCAATACCAATGATAATTCCGGGGTTTGTACAAAACTGTCCAACACCTAAAGTGATGGAACCGGCATATATGGTTGCAATTTCATTTGCGGAAGCGGCTAATTTTTCAGGTAATAAAAAAACGGGGTTCACGCTTCCCATTTCTGCAAAAACAGGTATTGGTTCTTTTCGCTGATTGCCCCAATCGAACAATTGTTTTCCACCGGCGTAAGAACCTGTAAAGCCCACCGCTTTTGTATGTGGGTGCATCACCAATGCATTGCCCACTTCAAAACCTGCACCATGTACATGCGCAAAAATTCCTTTTGGCATATTGGTTTTTTCTGCGGCAGTTAATATTGCAGCGGCAACTGTTTCTGATGTTTGTGCATGTGCCGGATGTGCTTTTACAATGACCGGGCAGCCTGCTGCAAAAGCACAGGCTGTATCGCCACCGGCAGTTGAATAGGCAAAAGGAAAATTGCTGGCTCCAAAAACTACCACAGGTCCAAGCGGTACCAGCATTTTACGTATGTCTGGTTTAGGGGGCGTTTTATCCGCAATGGCTGTATCTATTCTTGCTTCAAGCCAATTGCCCTGTTCGCAGGCTTCGGCATAACTGTTTAGTTGAAAAATAGTTCTTGTTCTTTCGCCACGCAATCTAGCCTCGGGCAAACTGGTTTCCTGCATAGCAGTTTGTATCAAAGCATCACCACAGTTTTCCAGTTCAATGGCGATCGCTTTCATAAATGCAGCACGTTGTGCAAGTGAAAACTTTCTGTACATGTGAAAGGCATTCCATGCGTTCTGCATTGTGTTTTCAATTTCCTGTGGAGTTGCATCTGTAAACATGCTGTAAAATATTATGGGCAAAAGCCCGGTAAATGTATTTTGCATTGGCCCGGCCTTAAGGCCGGGCCAACTAATATGAAATATTATCGGGCCTTAACCCAACGCTGAACTTTATTAAGGCCTTGTTGCAATGCCATCATTTATGGTCTTCAATACTTCTTCTCTTTCTTTACCAACCAGTGTCAGCCTTGGAGCTCTCACAAATTCAGATCCGATACCAGCCTGCGCTTCGGCCAGTTTAATGTACTGCACCAGTTTAGGGTGGATATCCAGTTCCAGCAAAGGCATGAACCAACGGTATATTTTTGTGGCTTCTGCAATTTTACCGGCTTTCACCAGGTTGAAAATATCAACTGTCTCTTTAGGAAAAGCGCAAACCAGTCCTGCTACCCAGCCATGGGCACCTAAAACCAATTCTTCCATGGCAAGAGGATCAACACCACAAAGTATTTTATAACGGTCACCAAAGCGGTTTATTAATCGCGTAACATTAGTAACATCTCTTGTTGATTCTTTTATTGCCTGTATATTTTTGCAGGATTGCAATTCATCAAACATATCCAGTGTTACTTCAATTTTATAATCCACAGGATTGTTATAGATCATCATGGGGAGGTCTGTTGAATCAGCCACCGTTTTAAAATAGGTAACGGTTTCCCTATGGTCGCTTTTATAACGCATGGGCGGCAGGATCATAATGCCCTGTGCTCCCCAGGCTTTGGCATAAGCTGCCTGCTGTAAGGCCTCCCGGGTACTTCCTTCGGCAATATTGATAACAACCGGTACTTTACCATTTATTTTTTCAATGGCAAATTTTACCAGTATTTCTTTTTCTTCGGTTGTTAACACACTGGCTTCGCCTAAAGTGCCGCCCAATACAATGCCGTTAACGCCTGCATCTAATTGTGCATTTAAATTTTTTTCAAAAAGCGGAAGATCCAGTTTATCATCCGCTGTAAATTTTGTGGTAAGGGCGGGAAAAACGCCGGTCCAGTTGATTGACATAAAAAATATTTTCTGCAAACTACAAAAGCTATGGCTCTTGACCAAAGCATAAAAGCATGTGCAAATAAATAAACCAAAAGTTACAACAGTTAATTACATTTGAAATCACGTTGTCGTTACCAGGCTTATTTTACCAGGATCAAAATGCTTTTTACATCTACATATCAGCGGATTTACGGCTTTTTAAGAATACTGCCAGTTTTATTTTGCCTCCTTACCGGACAGGTTGTGTTGGCCCAGAACCCGCCATACATCAGCTATAATGAACAAAACGGTATATCAACCAGTGTTGTTTATGGACTTTTCCAGGATGCAGAGGACAATGTATGGTTCTGTACAAATACAGGCGTAGTTAAATTTAACGGCAACAAACTCACCTCCTATGGGAAAAAAGATGGCATTCCAAGTAACGAGGTATTTAAAATTTTTGAAGACTCATATCATCGGCTTTGGTTTATGACCGCCAGCGGAAGGATATGCTATTACAGGAATAAAAAAATATACAACGAAAAGGACTGCCCTTTGTTTGCCAAACTAAAGATCAGTTCTTTTATTTCAGACATTCGGGAGGACAATGAAAAAAAGATATGGATCATTCCTGACAAAGGAAATATTTACTGCCTTTCTCCTGATCTGAATGCCTTTACAGAAGTGCCGGTAACCATTTTCAACAGCATTTTTTTCAGCTATAAAGATTCAAATTATATTTCTTCCAAGCAGGGAATATATACCGTTGGCGAGCCAATGAGGAAATTAGTTTTCTCAAACTACGACTCGTCCGCTTTTTATGGAAGGCATTGTTATGCAGATAATACTGTGTATATAGGACGTAATAAAAGATTGGAGATGTTTGATATGCAGAAAAGGAGTATGTCTGTCATTAATACCCCGGAGGTTGCCGAAAGTTTCAATGCCGTTGTTTCTATTGACTCTTTACTTTACTTGTGTTCAGCTAACGGAATTAGTATTTATAATCGCACGAATCATAAAAAGTCTGGCCAGTATTTTAAAAACATGAGTGTATCGCATGTGCTTAAAGACAGGGAAGGCTCTCTTTGGATATCTACCTTAAATGATGGTGTAATGTATATCCCGAATATGCGTATAAATTTTCTTAAATCTGCCGATTTTTTTCATAATAACAGGGTATTAAAACTTGCAGGGCTTGGTAATAATGTAGTTGTTGGCCAATCTAATTCTGGTGCCGCTTACTATTCCCGTGGAATTTTTAAGCCGATAAATGCTCTCAGTGAGTCACGGGGCGAGGGCGTTACTTATGCAATCAAAACCAGTATTTCAGACTCAAGTTTTTTCATTTCCAACCAGGCAGGCTTTATGCATTTTTTTCCGGATGGCAGAAATTCTGTTATCAATAATGTATTCATCCTTGGCTATGCTCCTGCTGGTGATGACTCTGTATATATCAGCACGCCTTCCGGCATAAATAAATTCAGTACGCCACTGAAATCCTCTTTTTTTGACAAAGGATATCTTCCTCCTTTTTTTGATAATGCAAGGGCCGAAGTTCTGCATTTCGATCAGCAGGACAGCATTTTATACGCAGCAACCAAGAACGGATTACTGCTTTTTAAGAACAAAAAAAGACTACCCCGGAAATTTAAAATACTCGACGGGTTGAGGTTTACCGATATTGATGCAAATACCCATGGTATATTTATTGCCACTACGCTGGGCGATGGTTTTTTCTTTTTTAATAAAGATACCTGCATACAGGTTACTGAAAAATCAGGATTAACAGACAATATGTGTTCTGCACTGTTTATACAAAACGACAGTACCGCCTGGATCACAACCCTGCATGGCTTAAACCGGATAGCTTTTAATTATACCGGCCGCAAATTTAAAATTCAGATCAGAAATTACTACCGGAATGACGGCTTGCCCAGTAACTATATTAATGATATTTATGTTTATAAAGACAGTATCTGGCTGGCTACCAATACAGGACTGGCCATATTCAATGAAAAAGATCTGCAGAATTATACATACTCACCAAAAGTAGCCGTAGAAGCATTTAGAGTTAATGGAATGCAAAGTGAGTTGTCGCCAGGCTCTGCTATCGAACTTGACAGGAAAAGCAACAATATTGTGATAGAGTTTAACTGCCGCACTTTTAAGAATGCGGGATCTGTGTTATATAAATACAGGCTGGTTGGGCTCAACAGCAATTGGGTTGAAACCCGTAACAACCAGGTAGATTTTACCGGCCTGGCTCCCGGCAAATATACATTTGAAGTGTATGCTTATAGCCTGAATGAGAGCTGGAAAACAAATTTGGAACAACTGAAGTTCAATATTGAGCCTGCATTTTGGCAAACAGTATGGTTTAGGATTTTGGCCGCAGCACTATTTCTTTTAATTGCCGGCCTGATAGTTTTTAAACAGTTCAAAAAGGTAAAGAATAAATTTACTCTGCAGGAAAAGATCATCAATTACGAAAAAGAATTACTGGAACTGGAACAACAGGCATTAAGGCTTCAGATGAATCCGCATTTTATTTTTAATGCTTTAAATTCCATACAGCATGCAATTCTTACGGGCAAACAGCATGATGCGTACAACAGCCTGGAACTTTTTTCTTCACTTATCAGGGGCATACTGGAAAATTCCAAACATAAATTCATTTCACTGGAAGATGAGATTGAGATACTTAAAATTTATATTGAAATTGAGGCCAAACGTTTCAGTTCTGATTTTATGTATGAAGTGAAAATTGACCCGAAAATAGATACCGGGGGGATAAAGATCCCCCCTATGTTGATACAGCCTTTTGTGGAAAACAGCATCTGGCATGGCCTGATGCCCAAGACATATGGAGAAAAAAAACTTGTTTTATCCTTTACAGGTACAGACAGTGCAGTGATATGCAGGGTGGAAGACAATGGAATTGGCCGCAGAAAAGCCGGCATCGCGAAAAATAAAAGACACAATACCTCTTTGGGAACTGCATTGACTTTTAACCGGGTGGCCAATATCAACAATCTTGAAAACAAGGCAAAATATGCCATTGAAATTTTCGATAAAGACAATGATAGTGGTACGATTGTTACCATAACCATTCAACTATAAAACAAAAATAGTTGATACTTGCAGCGTAGTTTTCTGTGAGAAATATATCTTTATGCTTTAATGTTAATAACAAAATCATGAAAGCGATCATTATAGATGATGAATTAAGCGGCCGGGAAGTTTTAAAAAAACTGGTAGAACTTAACTGCCCTGATGTTACTGTTGTTGACACGCTTAACTCCATTGAAACAGGCCTGCAGGCCATCAGGGAAAATAAGCCGGACCTTGTTTTTCTCGATATCCAAATGCCCAATTCATCGGGCTTTGACCTGCTGAACCAGGTAGAGAAAATAAATTTTGAAATTATTTTTGTAACCGCCCATGATGCTTATGCTATAAAGGCTTTCAAATATGCCGCTGTTGATTATTTGCTGAAGCCTATAAAAGTCAGTGAGCTGATTGAGGCTGTTCAAAAGGCGAAAGAACGAATTATAAAAAACCAACCCGGCGACCATGTCAGGTTCATGCTGGATAAAGTTTCGCCCTCTAAAAAAACATTTCTCAACAATAAGATACTGTTGCCAACACTTGGCGGATATAATATCATCGAGGTGTCGGATATCATGTATTGCAAAAGTGAATCGAATTATACCCGGTTTAATTTTACCGATGGTAAGAACCTGCTCGTAAGCAAAACCCTCAAGGAATTTGAAACTACCCTGCTTGAAAATAATTTTTTCAGGATTCACCGTTCTTATATCATTAATTTAAACTGTATTGCCAAATACAATAAGGGCAAGGGCGGCGAGGTGGTTATGAAAGACGGAGCCATACTGGAAGTTTCACGCGAAAAGAAAGACGAATTCCTCAGCCTTTTTTCCATTTCAGAATAATCTCTTTTTTTCCCTCAAGGCCTTGCCCCGGAGCCTTTTTATATCAGTCCTGTGCCTTTTAAGGCAACTTAGAATAATGCTTTTATCCATTTTACTCATTCAATCAGCCAGTTGACTAATTGTGGCTTTTGTACATATGTGCAGCAGGTACATTTGTTTTAGTTACGCCGCTATTCCTGTTTAAAACCCTTTCTTTATTTGAAAACTTTTAAAACAGTAACATGAAAAAATTAATTACACTTATGCTGGCTTGTACGATGTTCTTTGTGTTCGTACAGGCACAGGAAATACAGAAGGGCAACCCGGGTATGTGGCCGGCTTTTATCAAGTATGGCGCTACAGCACCAGCATTCAGCAAATCCAATGTAGCCATTTTGGATGCAGCCGGCAAATCTGCCAGCATTACAAATGGCCTGGTAAAAAACGTTGCCACCGATGCCAGGGGGATGCAGCATTATCGTTACCAGCAAACCCTCAATGACATCGCTATTGAAAATGCCATTATGCTGGTGCATGTTCAAAACGGGAAAATAATGTCGGAGAATGGCAAATGGATAAAAAATTTTCCCGCAGTACTTCAAGCAAGGCCGGTGTTAATCGAAAACAGTGCATTGAACAAAGCGCTGCAGTATGTTGGCGCACAAACCTATAAATGGCAATTGCCTGAAGAAGAGGCATTCATTAAAAGGGAGCAAAATAATGCGGCAGCCAGTTTTTACCCAACAGCAACCCTGGTGTATTACAGTGGGGAAAGAGATGTGATACCATCGGCCTTAAGACTTGCTTATAAATTTGACATTTATGCACAGCAACCGCTTAGCAGGCAACTGGTTTTTGTAGACGCAGCAACTGGTGAAGTATTAGGTAAGCGGGAACTGATACATGAAACCAATGCAATAGGTACCGCACAAACAGCCTACAGCGGAACGCAAACCATCACCACTGATTTTACCGGAACCAATTACCGTTTGCGTGAAACCGGCAGAGGCGCCGGGGTTAGTGTTAACACCTATAACCTGCAGGGCGGTGTTAGCTATGCTACCGCAATCGACTTTACCGATGCGGATAATAACTGGAATAATGTAAACACAGCGAGGGATGAATATGCCACAGATGCACATTGGGGGGCGGAAAAAACCTATGATTATTATTTTCAGAAATTCAACCGCAACAGTATTGACAATGCAGGTATGGCGCTTAACAGCTATGTGCATTATTCTACTTCTTACTTCAATGCATTTTGGGATGGAAGCAGAATGACTTACGGGGATGGCGATGCCACTAACGGTAACAGACCTTTAACATCCCTGGATGTATGCGGCCACGAAATCACACACGGCGTAACCGAGCGTACATCCGCGTTGGTATATTCTTATGAGAGTGGTGCCATGAACGAAGCATTCAGCGATATTTTTGGAACCGCCATTGAAGCATTTGCCAGGCCAACCAATACTGACTGGCTTATAGGCGGCGATTTCTTCACCATTCGCAATATGAGTAATCCCAATCAGTTCAACCATCCCGATACATATGGCGGAACTTTTTGGTACACCGGTGCCGGTGATAACGGGGGGGTGCATTATAACAGTGGTGTGCTTAACTTCTGGTTTTATTTATTAACTGTTGGCGGCAGCGGCGTAAACGATCATAATTTCGCTTACAATGTTTCTGGAATTGGAATGGATAAAGCTGCGGCCATTGCTTACCGTCTCAACACCGTTTACCTTACTCCAACATCAGAATATTATGATGCCCGCCTGCTGGGCATACAGGCTGCAGAAGATCTGTATGGTATTGGCAGCAATGAAGCTGTTCAAACAGCCAATGCATTTGCAGCGGTTGGTTTGTATGCGGCCACCTGCGCACAGATAACCGGTCTTAATACGACTTCGGTACTCGACAGAAGTGCAACAGTAAGATGGACTGCAGATCCGGGAGCGGTAACTTACAGTGTTCAATACAAACTTACTACTTCCACAACCTGGTCGCCACTTACCACGGTTACAGCAGACAGCCTGAATATTTTGGGCCTCGTTGCATCAACAACCTACGACTGGCGTGTCAGATCAAGCTGCAATGCTTCCTACAGTTATTCGCAGTTTACAACCGCCGCACCTATTTGTATGCCTCCGCCAACAGTAACGGTGGTTTCTTCAAGCAGTTCGGTTGTTTTAAACTGGAGTGCGGCCTATTATGCGGTTAGTTACGACGTGGAATATAAATTACCGGCCGACAATATTTGGATACCTGCGGGTAATACAACCGGAACTTCAATCACAATCAGTGGTCTTACAGCTCCCACTACTTATGATTGCCGGATAAGAAATAACTGCAGCTTTGGAACCAGCGGTTACAACCAATTTCAGTTTACTACCACACTAACACCTTGCGATGCGCCTACAGGATTGGCATTTTCATACAGTGGAAATACTTCAAGCTTTACCTGGAATGCAGTTCCCGGAGCAATCAGCTACTCGCTTCATCTGGCTTTTGCCGGTGGCTCTTTTGGAAGCCAGCCATATACCACTGTAACAAATAATTTTGTGGATGTGGTAAATCTGATGCAAGGAGGTAATTTCCAGGCGATGGTAGTTACCAATTGTGCAAACGGATCGAGCCTGCCGGGCAGTACGCTCTTGTTTTCAACACCATGTTCTGCACCGAGCAGCCTGTCTGCAACCAATATCAGCTATACCTCAGCTACCTTAAACTGGGTTCCTGCAGCCACCAACAATAACAATACAGCCTTTTCTGTTGCATACAGGCTCGCAGGCACCAGCAATGCATGGACATCCATTGGAAGCACAACCGCGTCATCGGTAATTGTGAACGGTTTAACCGCCGGCACATCATACGAGTGGCGTGTGCGTAAACTTTGCAGTGCATTCAATAGTGTTGATGTATTATCTCAGTTTACTACCGTGGCAGCTCCACCTTGTAATGCGCCAACAGGACTTGCAAGCACAGGTGTTACAGCATCGCAGGCAAGCCTCAGCTGGACTGCCGTGAGCGGCGCCGTTACATACAGCGTTCAGTACAGGCCTGCCGGTACCAGCAGCTGGATAACCGCAGCTAATACAGCCGCAACCAATTATGGAATTTCTGGTTTAGCCGCCTCAACTTTATACGACTGGAGAGTGGGTACTGTATGCAGCCTGAACAGTAGTAGTTATTCAACTGCACAGTTCACCACATCTACCGCCAATGGTTGTAATGTACCAACCGGGTTAAATGCAACCAATATTGGTAATACAGGTGCCACCCTTACCTGGAATGCGATGAGCGGTGTTAATTCTTATAAACTGCAATACAGGGTAGCAGCATCTAATAGCTGGATCGCTATCTCAAACATAAATACCAACAGCTATACACTCAGCAACCTGGCGATGGCTACCACCTATGAATTCCAGGTGAGTTCAAAATGCGGATCAACCTTGACAGCCTATTCACCCCTCAAGCCGTTCACTACCTTGAACTGTGCAACCAGCGCCAATAATACAGCCCAATGGATCGACCTGTTTAAAGTTGGAAGCATCAATCGCGTATCAGGTGCAGATCCTGGTGGTTATATTAATACAGGCTTAAGTACCAACCTGGTGATCGGCTCTGTAAATGCCGGGCAGATCAGTGCCGGTTTTGCAGGTGCTGCAGCCAGCAATAACTACACCGTATACATAGATTTTAACCGCAATGGCAGTTTCAATGAAACCGATGAAAAAGTGGCCGGTGCATCATTGATAAATACTGCAGGCACTTTCAATTTCAATATTACCATACCTGCAACAGCTACCCCGGGCATAACAGGTATGCGTGTGGTAATGCGAAAGAATACGGACGGATCTCCCGGCCCATGTCTGCAGGGTTTTGTTGGTGAAGCAGAAGATTACACCGTAAACCTGACCACTACTGCCTTCCAGGGTTTTGGCAACAATGATCCTTATACATTTGGAGAAGTTAGAACAGCATCAGAAAATGTACAGGCTAAGCCAGCAATCACCGTGGCACCCAACCCGTCTTCGGGTATTTACAAATTGTCTTTTAACAGCGGATTCAACCCCGTGTACTACGATATTATCAATACAAACGGTCTGGCTGTTAAAAGCGCAAAGGTTGTTTCGGCTAAAACTTTACAGCTTGATATTACAGCCATGCCTGCAGGTTTGTACCTGTTAAGGCTGACTGATATTGATGGCAAAAAGCAAACGTTGAGACTAATAAAAGAATAATGAAACTGAAAATGGCTTACCTGTAATAAGGTAAGCCACACTCAGGCTTACAAATGGGTTTCCAAAACTGACATACGAACAATGAAACTGATTAATGGCTTGCCAAATGAGGTAAGCCATTTTCAGATTTTTAAAAAATTAATTAACTCATATGAAAAAATTGATCATCGCCCTTTGTTGTTTTTTTATTTTGATAACTGTAAACGCCCAGGATCCCGGTTATACAGGCCCGGCAAAGGTTTATGTAAAATCATTCTGGAACCAGGCCGAACAGTTGAAAAACGGCAAAGGCGGCACTTCAGCTGTGGGAAATATGAAAAGGGCACTGGATAATGCAAAAGAAAAAGACCCTGCTTATAATACGGCAGCTATGGAAGCCGAATTAAAAAAATGGCAGGAAGAAGCAGATAAGAAATCAGAAGCTGAAAAATCGCCTGAACAAAAAGCTGCAGATGCAAAGAGTGCTGACTATACAGGCGCAGCCAAAAACCAGGTAAAGTATTTTTGGGATCGTGCACTACAACCAGCCGACAAATTAAGTGAAGGGGAGTTGAACGGAAATATCCGTGACATGGATTATGCATTAAAAACCGTGAAAGAAAAAGATCCTGCTTATAACACTTCGGAAATGGAAGCTGCTTTGAAGAAGATCAAAGATGATCTTAAAGCAAAGAAACTGGCTGAAGTAAGAAACACAAGTGGTGACAACCGGAGGCAACCGCAGGAGGAAAAGGTAGTGACTGATCCCGGAGAACTGATGCAAAAATTATTTATTGATGTTAATGTCAGTGTGGGATCTACCGGTGATTTACCCCAGGCACCCGCTAAAATTGCAGCTTATAAGGCTAAGCTTGAAAAACTTTTATCCAGGGATTACACGGATGTGCTGATCAGGAACGGCAGGTTTGCAAAGGGAAATATCAGCGGATTTAAGAACAGTACCGAAAGAGAATTGGGCAAAATGGAAAGCTCATTAAAAGAAATACGGGATAAATCCGGCATGGAATACCTGTACTATACCATACAGTTTCACCAGGCATTTTGGGATGCGGCGCAAAAAGTATTTCCCGAGGAAAATTCGTATGTCGATATGTACAAAAAAACGACAACATCATTTGCGGCTATGGGAAGCCTGGAACAATTATATGCAAAAGCAGAAGCGAACAGGATTGAGCACATTAAAAATACAAAACTGCCTGCCCCGGTTGTAAAAGATGCCAACCTCGAGAAAGTACTAACGAATGGATTTAATAAAGCATACGGAGCTGCCCATAATGTAAGTGCATTGAAAGCGGTACTTACCCAAAATGGCTGGACCACACTTCGCAATTCGCTTACCGGAATTGTAACTGGTCGTGAACGCAGTGCAAAGCTGGCATATAAAGGAAACGATGGCAAATGTTACCTGTTGCCCGATTATGTATTTATCAGGGAGGATTATGTGGGAGGCTCATTTATCAATACCGTAGCTGTTTTTAATGGACTGGATGGAGAAGAAATGCTATGTGAAAATGTGAAATAATGTAAACCAAAACTCAATTAATATGAAACGTACATCTTTGTTGATGCTGATAGCAGTGACTTCATTTATAGGCAGTTGCAGATCATCAGGTTCAGATACTGAAATTGCCACCGGTATGTGTGGTTGTTTTAACATGCTAAAAGATTCCTTACCTCCTGAGGCGATTGGTGTATTTCAAAAAGCGGCCGCTGCAGAAAATCCGCAGGATGTGTATACGAAAGAGTTACAAAATCTCGATCCTTCCATTGTTCTTAAAATAAATGCAGCATTGATGTCAACAGCCAAAACAGGATCACCCGTCAACGATTGCCTTAAAGATCTGGATAAAAAATTTAAATCACCATCAAACAACCAGCAGGAGGTAGCCAAAAAAATGATTGCAGCATTGAAAGAAAAAAAAGACTGTGATATTATGCTGGCGCTGATGCGGATGAATCTGAAGAAATAGATCAAAATTATTGCCGCTTTACATCGTCAATAATATCTCCATACTTTTCTGTAAGTATCACCAATACAGGATTGCCGGCTTTTTTTGATTGCTTAAGCATCAACAATGCCTGTTTGCAGTTTTTGTTTGTAAGCATCAGTTTATAAAACCTGGCAGATTGGTAAAAGGTTATTTCATAGAATTTATTGTTACCGGCAGGCGCTGTAATATTTGCCACCGTTAATATTAGCGGAGGGATGGTATCGGGTAACGTAAGCTGCTCTTTTGCTTTTGCCATGGTATTCATTGAGAACAACATAAAAATAAGGAATAAGCCGGTGTTGTATTGTTTACAGCACCGGCTTATTGTTGTATATGATATCGCTTTCAGCATATTTTAATTACAGGTTACCAGGTTTTTATAGGCGATCAAAGTAGCTTCAGTGTTAATGTAATTTGGATCTGTTCCAAATGAAGCACTGCTGCCCATAGGCCAGTAAGCAGAGCCAGGCTGAATACTGTATGATGTTACAGTTGCATTGGGGTTACAGGTTGTATTTTTTTGTGCCTGCAGCCAGGTAGAAAGTGTAACGGGCGTGGTGAACATGCCCGGATCTATCACATAGCAGATCTGGAATGTTTTAGCTCCTCTCGTTACATTTAATCTCAATAAAGGTACCACATGATACCACCATTCAACACAGCATCCTCCCCACATAGTTGCTTTTACTGCCAGTCTTTTTGGATAGCCTTCTGCAAAACTAAATACCTTCTCAACGCAATAACCAAATTTCTGGCTGATCATCTGGCGCATTTTGTGGGCACGGGCATAACAACCATCTTTTACATATTGAAAAGGTATGCAGTTGGTGATGGTATAGGGTGGAGGATTATTGCAACCCTGGCTGGCGCAATAATTAAATATGGTTACGAGTGTAGCATAGTTTGGTACTACATTATTACACAATTTTAATACCGGGAATCTTGCCTGGTAATCTGCCTGGTTAAAAACAGCGGTATCAATTTTAGTTACATCGATGAGTACCGGGGCCGCTCCCTTTATTTTCATACCAGGACTGTTAAGGCCGTTGCCGGTATTATAAGTCCTTATTTCTTCATCGGCAGCTTTGGTAATATTTGATATGCTTAGCCTGGCAGCATTAATACTGAACCTGACCGGTGTATTATTTTTAAATGATTGCCTCAGCATATCCATATTGGCGCTGTATGCTTTATTGGTTTTGTCCAGTTTGTAAATTGCCTGTCTTTCGTAGAACCTGAATTCAACTGTTTTTCCATCAGGCTCATCTGTCATGGCGGCAATGGTAAGCAGCCCACTCATATCTTGCTGATCTGCAATTTGCCTGGCGGCCGAATCTGCCCTTTCTGTGTCAGGTTTTACTTTGCCACCGGTTTCTTTACTGCTGTTATTGTTACACGCGGCCAGCAGTAAAACAGGCAACGCAATTGCTGCTGTTATTTTACAGGATCTCCCGAAAAAAAGAGTTAAAAAAAATGTTTTCATTATTGTTAAAATTTGAGGTGAAGAAAAAAGGTATTGTCCATGTTTAAAAGTACTAACCGCATCCGCTTATTGCAATACCCTAAAAGTGGAATAATTGTCTGTTTTCAGCCGATGTCTGCCTGCTATGATTTATTTCACTAAATTTTTACGTTCCGGCTTTAATCTTGAGCACAGTTTTTGCCTCTATAATGTATAACCTGTTATATAAAACTTTAAAAACGAAAAATATGAAAACAACAGCCATTAATTGGGTTGCAGCAGCCATATTGCCGGCAATGCTGTTCATTACCGGTTGTGCCGGTACCGCCCACATAGAAAAAGACAAAACAGTTGATTTCGGTAAATATAAAACCTATGCCTGGGCAGAGAAACCGGATAGCAAGGACACCAAAAAAGCGCTTCGTAACGGCCTTACCGAAACAAACGTGCGCAATTCTGTAAATGCACAACTCCGGAAAATCGGCTGGAAAGAAGTAAGTGTAAACCCCGATATAATGGTGAATTACGAACTGCTGGTTGAAAGATCAGAAAAAGAGCAAAAAGATGCCGTATATTCTCCGTCTTATACCCGTAGTTATTACAACCGGTACACAGGGAGGGTCAATACCTACTATTACCCGGGTCAGTTTGTAGGATATGATACCTATTCAACCACCGTTAAAGAAG
>JBJTMN010000408.1:0-4522 GCA_046070545.1 Ferruginibacter sp. | reverse complement strand
CGACCGTAGCCTCCTTTCTTTTTTGAATGGTTTTCAGGTTCATCATCAGTAATACTCCTCCAAAGACCGGTGTCATTAATATAGAGAACCATAATACCGCACCCCTTGAGTAAATGGCGGGCCTGGTGTCAAAATCCAGTTTGTCTTCGGGTTGCTGATCCATGGTAGTACAGATTTTTTTCAAATGTAGCATTTAATTACACAGGCAGCGAACTGTATTGAACAAAAAACCGGCAGCTCAAGAGCTGCCGGCTGTTATTTAAAAATGCGATGCGAATTTATCAGTTGCCTTTCAATACTTTTTGCTGCAGCAAAGCATCAGCAGCCACGATCCTTACGTAATAGATGCCATCGGCCAGGCCATGCAGTCCGTTCATAACAATGGTATTATCTCCTTCCCTGGCCTGCAGGCTGCGGGTAGCCACCACCCTGCCGGTGAGATCAACCAGCTGCACCGTTACTGGCTGTGCCTGCTGTAAAACCAGCAACAGGTTTATCTCATCGTTGAAGGGGTTGGGCCTGATGCTGTTGAGCACCATGGCCTTACTGCGGCTGCCCATGAATACGATGGTATTGCTGTACGTATAGCGTCCGTCCTGGTCTATCATTTTTAACCGGTAATAATTCATGGCATCCAGCGGTTTGTTATCGGTAAACGCATAGGCACTGCTGCCGTTGCCGGCAGCCATAACCTTACCCAGTCTTTCAAAGGCCGATCCGTTGGCACTGCGTTCTATTTCAAAACGGTTAACACCGGTTTCGTTGGCTGTGTTCCAGTCCAGTAAAATACCATTGGCCTGTTTTTTCCCTTTGAACTGGATAAGTGTAAGCGGCAGGGTTGTAAAACTTACATTCACAGACCCGCTTGAAGATACCGAACTGCATTGTGTAACACCCGATAAGGAGGTTGACCTGAATACCACTGTAAAGGTTCCCGAACTGTTGAAGGGACTGGTGGTAATAGACAGGTTACCGTTTGCCGTTGCCCATATCCCCTGCCCCAGTTGCTGCCCGGTGGCCGAGTCTGCCAGGGCATAAAAAGTTCCGGCAACTGCGTTGGATATGGTATAGGTGATGGTCTGGTTGCGTAATATACTGGTATTGGCAGGACTGTACACAGGTGCTACCGGTGTGGGAGTGCAGCTGATGGCCTGCGCTGATGCGGGGCAAAATACTTCCTGCTTGCCGCTTTCCTGTATGCCTATAGAAAGTACCCCGTTGGGATACAGGGTATTGTTGATGGTACTGTTCACCGTGATGGGCCCCCATGCGGTACCGGAAGTTACGGTACTGCCGATCAGCTGCCCGTCCAGGTACAGGTTCACCGTACTGGTACTGAAAGAACCGGTAAGTGTACCCGAAATACTGGTTGCACCGGCGGCTACGGGCCCCGTAATGGTTCCGCACCTGCCGGCTGCTGTTTGTGCCAGCGTTGTAAAGCTGGCCGAATTGCCGCTTAGCCCGCAGGTTCCGTTTTGTGCATTGGCATAATAACTGGTAGCCGCCACGGCATTGTAGGTGGCCGGTGTGGTACCAGCATTGCCGGTAGACCAGGTACCGTTTGCCTGCACAGCAGTTGTAGCTACCAGGGTATTGCCCGAAGTATATACCCGGATACTGGTGCCAGCCGGCTCTGTGGAAGTTCCGGTGATGGGCGCACCTGCTGTAAGCTGGCCGTTATTATCTGCATTGATGACCGGTGTATTGGTAAAACAACTAACGGTATATACCGGTGTCTGGTTGGCACACATACTGGTACTTACGGTACCGGTATTCAATTCTACCACCACATATAATTGCTGCCCGTTTAAAAGGTTAAGCCCGGTAAAACTAAAGTTGCCGCCGGTGGCCGTAACGGTTTGCGCTACCAGCCCGTTGATATATAAGGTAGCCGTAGCATTGGCCGTGGTAGTACCCGATATGGTTTTGGTAGCCGTTGTAAACACGGCATTGGCCGGTGCCGTTATTACAGGCACGGCCAAAGAACCTGCCAGCGCACTGCCGCCGTTACCGGCTGCGCAAAAATAGACAGGTAAAGAGTTACAGCCTGCTGCACTTGTATAATAGACTTTGTAGGATCCTGAATTTAAGGGCGCCCCGGTACTGCAGCCTCCTGAAAACAGCCAGGTAATATTAGGGCTGGTTCCGGTGTTGGCACCAAACAGGCCGGTGGCATTGGCTACACTGTTATCCAATACATTGCGGGTGATATTGTCAACATGCACGGTCCAGCCGGTGCTTAAATTGGTACCTGTAATACCCTTGCTGCCACTAGTACAGGATAATACCGGCGTGGGCGGTATATTGGAAGCATTGCAGGTTGATGCTGCAACGGCATTGCTGGTAAGGCACATCGTTTCACCGGTTGCAACTGCTTTGGCAGTAATGATATCGCCGTTTACAAGGGCAATACTATTCAGTGTCCAGGTGGAACCTGAGCTTACTGCCGATATAGTACCTACTGAGCTTCCGTTCTTATAAACCGTAATGGTAGCAGTACTGGCAGCACCAGGTAAGGCCGACTTTGTCCAGGTACCACTGATGTTTACTGTACCCGTGCTGATGGGCGAACTTACTTCAGGCGCAGCCGTACACATGGCTGTATTGCAGGTAGTTGGATTATTAAAGATATTACAGGCAGGCTGCCCGTTGATGAAGTCTTCGTATGAATCACCGGCAGTGCCATAAATATCTGACCTGGGTCCACCGGTAGCTGCCTGTGGCGACATCACTGTAGTGGCACACATGCGAATAGAAGAAGCGGCTGTTAAATTAAAAGGGGCGGCCTGCAGGTCGGAAAAAGGTATATAAAAATCGATCAGGTAATCCGGATCGCCATTATCGTTGGTAGAAGCGATCGATACCTGGCTCATATCCTGCCAGTTGAGGTATTGTTTTACCATAACGGGCGAGGAAGTTCCGTCTACATTATAAATAGCGATACGGAAATTGGTTTCCAGCACCACTTCTATCTCAAAACCCGGGTTACCATTGGTTCCGGTGGTAGAAGCTATATAATTGGGATCGG
This sequence comes from Ferruginibacter sp., assembly GCA_046070545.1. Classification (GTDB taxonomy): domain Bacteria; phylum Bacteroidota; class Bacteroidia; order Chitinophagales; family Chitinophagaceae; genus Ferruginibacter. The sequence goes on along the minus strand of JBJTMN010000408.1, from coordinate 1,494 downwards.
CATTGGGGCCGGTAGCTCCAAACTTTCCATCTGTATCCAGCAGGATACTATACCCTTTTGAACCGGGCATAATGGACCCCATCCGCATCCTGAACAACACATTTTGTGCTGCCGAGAAATAATGATAAACACCGTTGCCGGAAGAATCGGGCACAAAATCGGAATAAGCATGATTGGGGCCACGCCTCAGATCGCCATATGGTTCAATAGAATAGGCTTTGATCCCTTTAAAGGGGATCTCAGAATTACTCACATCGCTGGTTCCAAAACCACTGGTTGTAAGGGAAGTATATCCATCACCATTTGGATCCAGTACCAGCCTGCCGGCTGCATTCGTTGCGGGGCGGTTAATAAAACCCGGAACCTGGGCCATGGCAACGGGGGCCAGGAATACCGACAGGATCAGGGACATTAAATAAGTTGTAAATAGTTTGGAGTAAAATGAATTCATGCTGGTTTTTTTAGGAATATTCGGGGTATAACGTAAATATACCTGCACTTATTACTTATGGCTGCAAAAGAATTTATCAACGGGCCTGTTAATAAAAAATGATTGATGCCGGGGATGGCAAATGTTTGGATCCGTATGGTTTATAAAGAATGAATGAAGCAACAGATTTTTATAAAGTTTATTTCAAGATAAACTTTATAATTAATTGATTATCATAAATAAAGATGAACCGATAAAAATACGCCAACCTGCTGCACACTGTGCTTATTGCAGAAACCCAACCATGGCATGCAACTGTTTCGGATCAAGGCCTGCCCGTTCTTTATGACGGTATTCACCTGGCGTATATTGCGCATTTCGGTAAGCGGATCGGCATCCAAAATTACCAGGTCTGCCTGCCTGCCCGGTTTGATGGACCCACTGGTTTTATCCCTGCCCATTACTTTTGCCGGCGTAATGGTTGCGGTTTGCAGGGCCTGCAGCGGTGTTAAGCCACTTTGCACATACAGTTCCAGTTCACGGGGCAAACTATAGCCCGGGAAGCCCATATCAGTTCCGGCCACTACTGTAATTCCATGGTCGTATAATACTTTTACCAGGTTCAGCATGCCCTGGTATCTTGGTTTTAGTTTAGCAGACTGTTCGGCAGGCATACCCATAGATGTGAATAATTGCTGTAATGGTACAGGCAGTTTTTCGTAATTGGGCTCCATGATATGGATGTCTTCGTTCAGCGGGCGAAAGATCATTTCAAAAACCCCCATGGTAGCATCTACTACGGTATGCTTTTGTTTTAAAAGATCCAGGGCAGCCAGGCTGGCGGAATCTTCCAGGTTAACCGAACCGTCCTTGTTCTTTTTCATCATGGCATATACATACTGCATATGGTTGATCATATCCATGCCCGAATCGATGCCGGCCTTTGTTGTCATGTCCATGGGTATATGGCCGGTAACGGTAAGGCCAAGCCGGTGAGCCTCATCACAGATCGCTTTCACAATAGCCGGTTTTACCGAGCTGTATATTTTTATTTGTGCATAGCC
>JBJTMN010000407.1:0-14146 GCA_046070545.1 Ferruginibacter sp. | reverse complement strand
TTCTATTCTTTTCAGGCCAATATTAAACTCAAAGAATAGAAAGATGATGCTGTTGTTGAAAGTGTCTGGCCACTAAGCAGAACCTTTATTCAATTGGACTATAGTTAATCCAGCCAGCTTTTAAAATTTTGAAGTGTTTGTAGTGGCCTGACACCTAATAAAAAAAGAAAGATGATACTACTAAACGATTTTTTTACCATCAATGATACTGTAAGCTCCGAAACCGAGATCTGGGCCGAATTGCGTATCGATGCGAATCATAAAATATTTGAAGGACATTTCCCTGACCAGCCGGTAGTGCCGGGCGTTTGTATGATGCAGATGATCAAGGAAATTTTGGAACAGGTTATAGGAAAAGGAACCAATTTGGTGCAGGCTGCAGATATGAAATTCTTAGCTGTTATTAATCCCCTTGAAAATAATCTGATACATGCTTCCATAAAATACGGCACAGATGAAAGTGGCGCCTTAAATGTGGTTGCTTCACTTTTTAAGGATGAGCTGGTGCATTTTAAGTTTAAGGGGCAGTTTGTGTTTCAGGGTCCATCTTAACTTTCATATCGTTTTTCTCCACCTTCTCCGGCATCAGCCAATTGATCAGATCCATAGCAGGCCCGGTCATAAAAGTAGTTACCAGCGCCATCAACACCATCATGGCAAATATTTCCGGTGTAAGTATTCCCAGGTCGTATCCAATATTTAAAACGATCAGTTGCATGAGTCCGCGGGTGTTCATGAGTACACCAATGGAGAGACTGTCTTTCCAGCTTTGTCCTACCATCCGTGCAGCTACAGCGCTGCCGCCGAATTTTCCGGCAACGGCCACCAGTAATATCCAGCCGAACGTGATCCATAAATGTCCCTGGTTTATCAAACCAATTTCAGTTCTTAATCCGGTTATAACAAAGAACAGCGGCAGCAGCAGAATGATGCTTACATCTTCTATCTTATCGATAACAATTTTACGAAAGCTAAAACTGGAAGGCATGATAACACCGGCCATGAATGCACCAAACAAAGCATGAATGCCGATGATGGATGTGATGTAGGAAGAAATGATCAATAGTATGAAAAGCAACGCAATGATGGGCGTTCTTCTTTTTTCTTTGCTGTCGTACACCACACTTAATTTTTCCAGGTAAGGGCGCACCAGCTTTAGCATTACCAACACATAAACGATAGCCAGCACAATGGTATACAAAACACTGAATGAGGAACCAGATTTTACCAGGGCAATTACTGCTGCTAAAATGCACCAGGCAGTAAGATCATCTGCCGCAGCGCAGGTAAGCACCATAGCGCCCAGCCGGGACCGGGTGAGGCCTTTTTCCTGTAATATTCTTGCCAGTACCGGAAAGGCTGTAATGCTCATAGAAATTCCCATAAATAAGGCAAATGATAAAAAAGTGATATTGGCGGGGGCGTACTCATGGTAAATATGATACGCAAGCCACACACCCAGTGTGTACGGTATGATGATGCTTGCATGGCTGATGATTACAGCGCCGTAAGCCTGTTTGCCAATGGCCTTCAGGTCAAGCTCCATACCAATGATAAACATAAAAAGTATCAGTCCTATCTGGCTGATAAAACTAAGGGTTGATAAGGAAGCCACAGGAAATAGAAAATGATTGATCTCAGGGAAATAAGCACCTACAATGGATGGCCCTAAAACAATACCGGCAACAATTTCACCGATAACTGCAGGCTGGCCTATTTTTTTAAAAAGATAACCGAATAATCTTGCGAACGCAATGATGACAATGATCTGCAAAAGCAATACTGCAAGCGGATCGGTAAGGCCATGGCTGAATGAATCTTTGAAGATCTGGAACTCATTGGCCACGGTTGCTTCTTTTACATTTTGTGCCTGGGTGGCTGTGAGTTCAGGGGTTTGCAGGAATCTGCCCTGCTGTATGATCCAGTAGATGGCAAAACCCAGCCCTATTACAATAACAAAATAAAAAAGTGAACTCCATCTTTTCTTCATAAGCTAAAATATGAACCGGTTAAAGTTATTTGAAATTAAGAAAAGAATCACAACAATTTATTGTTATCAAAGGTTTGAAACGAGTATAAAACTATGCTGCAGGCCTTTAAAATTATTGTACAATAAAATATTGTGGTAATTGGTTTTCGGGGTTTTCTTTTTGATCATTTGAGCGGGTACCTGTTGATCTTTTGCAAACCGGCAGGCATACCAAAGCCCCAAAGCGGATGCGGTAGCGAAATCGCCGGTCATATGTTTGTAGCGTACAATGGAAGTATGATCAGTAAGCAGGGTTTCGCAGGCTTCGTAAAATGGTAATGTGCGGTTATCGCCATTTTCCCCGGAAATAAAGACATCGATGGTTTCACCGGGGGTGAGATTTTTTTGAAGGAACAATTCCAGTTGTTGTTTTACAAGTTCAATATCCGGACTATGTACTGAGCTGATGGCTTTTACATTTGCCATTGCTTCTTCTGCTTTACTGTTCACGATAAACATAGCTGCACCTTCCCCTACAATACAACCTGCTGTATTTGTTTCGTATAAATTCTTATTGGAGACATTTTCTTTTTTATAGGAACCAGCCAGCGTTTCGATATTATAATGAAAGGGCGATATCTCGTCCACACCGCCAACCAGGTATGTGTTTGATGGATTTGTATTCAGCTGCATCATGGCATCCAGCAATGCATTCTCAAAAGCAAGGCCCAGGTGAATATGGGTAATATTGTATCCTTTGTTTTTGCTGATGAGCCCGAGCTGGCCTGCAATTACATTCCCCGTGCTTTGCACAAAACTTCCGGGCGTAAGTTGACCTTCTTCGTACTGAACGATCTGGTTCAGGAATTTTACGCAGTCATCCATACCTGCATTGGCCGAGCCCATGATGATCCCGTCAATCGTATTTGCTTCCGCCATTAATGGCAATGCAGCGCCAACTCCCATCCTGATCGACTTTCCCATCCTGCGTAAAATACCCGGGGGAATTTTTTCGTAAGAAGGTTCGATGGCAAGCAGTTTTTTATCTGCCACTTCAATGATCAGTTCAATATCATCCTGTAAAAGATCCTGCTGAGGTGATATGCAATATGTTTGATGGATATACAGCATTCGGTCAGGCTTTTGAAAAAATTAAGGATGAGCAGTTGCCGCCAAAGCCAAAGGAGTTACTCATTACATGATTGACAGGCATTTTTTTATATGCAGTAACAGGTGTTAATCCTGCCGCTGAAATCGGAGTTTTAAAATGCAGGTTTGGATATACTTCCTGGTGCATTAAAGATAAGATGCTGTACACGGCTTCAATGGCACCAGATGCTCCCAATGTGTGGCCAATATTTCCTTTAGTGGATGCGAAAGCAGGGGGCGTTTCAAATAAACGTATCATGGCCCTGCTTTCCACCTGGTCGTTATTTTCGGTTCCCGTACCATGTGCATTGATGAAATCAATTTTATCCGGCCTAAGGTTTGCCAGTTTTAATGCGCCCTGCATGGAAAGATAAGGTCCGTCTCCTTCATCAGATAAGGAAGAAGGGTGGTATGCATCGTTGGCATTGGAAAAACCCGTCAGTTCGGCATACACTTTTCTTCCCTTAATGTCTTCTTCTTTTTCTAAAATTAACCAGGCTGCCCCTTCTCCTAAATTCAATCCTTTTCTGCCTTCGTCAAAAGGAGTACATATTTCGTTTGACAAAATATGCAACGCATTAAAACCATTGATGGTAAATTTTGCGAGACTATCCGTACCGCCCACAATGGCTCTTTTTGCATAGCCGTTATTCATCAGCATGGCACCATACATAATGGCATTGGCTGAAGATGAACAGGCGGTGTTGATGGTATTGATAATGCCATTGACTTTTAAGTGTTTTTGCAGGAACATATTCACCGATGCACAATCATAGGAACCGAGATAGTCGGAACCAGCTGTTTTCTGGTTGGCATCATTATAAAGTTCATCAGTAAGGCACATGCCGCCTACGGTGTTGGCACCAACTAAAGCGGTGTCAAATGATTGTATTGCTTCAGTAGAAATGCCGCTGTCAGCAAGGGCTTCGTTCAATGCATATAAAGCCAGCAGGCTTGTTCGGGTAACTCCCAGATCGGTTACCTGTAGTATTTTCAGGAGCTCATCGTTGCTGATATGTACCTGGCCAAATGGTAAAACGCCTGCATATTTTGAAGGAAAGAGATCAAGTTTGTATTGAATGCCGCAGGCAGCCGCTTTAAGTGCTTCGTGGTTTTCTGCTACAGAATTTCCGATAGCACTTACTACGCCCATGCCTGTTATGAAAATTCTGCTCAAAGAAAAATGATTTTATTTTGTACGGTGCTCTTCAATATAAGCAGCCATGGTATTTATGTTGGTGAGTACTTTGCGGCCTTCTTTTGGATCTTTGATATCAATACCATATTCACGGCCCAGCAATACGATCAGTTCTATGGAATCAATGGAATCAAGTCCCAGCCCCTCGCCAAACAATGGTTCATCATCCTTGATATCTTCCGGCTTAACCGAGATAAGATTCAGAAATTCTATGATCTGCTTTTTAAGCTGCTCTTTTAATTCTGCTGTTTCCATAATAATTAATTCAAATCAGGTTTTTTCTTTTTAAACCGTACAAAGTGATCAGTTGTATTGCAAAGCTGATACCCAGTAAAGGTATTATATTTAGGATAACATCCTTTAGTTTTCCTCCTTCCAAAAATAAACCATAATATGCTTCCAGACACCAATGTAAGGGGGATAGTTTCATTACAAACTGGAAAGATTCGGGCATGGCAAAACTGGGTACCAGCAAACCACCTACAGCTGCCATTAATACTATAGAAACTGCACCAATACCATTTGCCTGTTCCTGTGTTTTTGCAAACACACCGATCATAATGGCATAGCTTACGGCACACCAGCCGCAAATGAGTGTAACAATAACAACTCCGATTATATCTGCAGGTAAATTCAATTTGGGTAAACCCATGGATGGAAAGAGCCAGATACCCATGGAAAACACCACCAAAGCCTGGATGAATGTTATAAACAGGTATGTAAGTTGTTTAGATATCAGCGCAATAAGATAATTGGTTGGCAATGTTTTTAAACGCACAAAACTACCGTTCAGTTTTTCCCGAACCACGCTTCCACCCAAAGAAATTACAATGAAGAACATGGCAAAAACGGTCCAGGCCGGTACATTGTGCTGCGATGCATTGGGAATATTACGACTGCCATCCCTTGATACCGGTATCTCCACAATCCCTACCTGGCTGTTCATCAGGTCTTTCTCCAGCGAATCAGGGATCGAAGTTTCGTTCATGGCGAAGTAGATACTTTTTAAAACCTCTTTGTTTTGCACTACCTGCAAAGCGCTTTTTAACGCACCTTGTATGGAATGACGGAAAGATTCCTGCAGAACGGGGTGATATAATAATGTAATTGGCTGAACCTGGCCACTGTCGGTTGTTACAACAGTTTTGCCGGTTTGCATGCCAAAATTCTGTAACGCTTTTTTGGCGATCACGTCCGCTTTTTCTTTTAGCTTCTGTGTAAAGTCTGCCGGAATGATGATCGCGATAACGGCATCTTTGGCATGCATCCTGTCGGATATTTCCTTATCTGTTACGTTTGGCGTAACCTGTTTAAGGCTGAACATGCCTACTTTTTCAATGGCGGTTTGCATTTGCCTGCCGGCCTCGCCTGTATCCCGGTTGCAGATGAGCATGGGCACCGTATTGGTGTTCAGCATTTCGAAGGTACTGTTTTGAACAGCCGTAATTACAACAGCCAGTACGATCGGCATTACAAACATGAACACCAGTCCCAGCCTGTCACGGGTGAGAATGCGTATGTCTTTTAATATGGTGCTCCAGAGTTTAAACATGGTAAATAAGAAATAAGAAAGCTGATATAAGGAATGAGAAAGTTGTGAAGGCACAGGCAGTTAGCTGCGTTTTCAACTTTCTTGTTTTATGTTCCTTATTTCTCATTCCTTCTTTTAGTTTCGATATGATTTTCCTGTGAGATTTAAAAATAATCCTTCTAACCCATCCTCTTTATGGTCTATCATCAGTTGATTCAAGGTATCGTGTGCAATTATTTTTCCATCATCTATCAGCGCTACTTTATTGCAAAGGTCTTCGGCCTCACTTAGCTGGTGAGATGTGTATATAAGTGTGGTGCCATCTTCATTTAGTTTTTTAAGATAGCTGATAATGGCATGACGGGTATGTACATCCACACCAACTGTTGGTTCATCTAAAAACAAAATACGTGGGTTGTGAATTACACCAATGGCCAGGTTTACACGTCGTTTCATACCACCTGAGAACTGTTCTACTTTTTTATTTCGCACTTCTGTAAGGCCAAGTACTTCCAGCAACTCGGCTGTTTTGTTTTTAATTTCGGTTTTTTGCAAACCGCTCCAGGCACCAAAGAAAGCGAGGTTTTCTGCCGGGCTCAGTTCCTGGTAAAAAGAAAAATCCTGTGGTACAAACCCGAAGAGCTTATTCACTGATTTTTTATGTCCGGATATATCGTGACCCAGTAATTGTATGCTTCCTTCAGAAAATTTCAACAAGCCGGTCATACAATTCATCAGCGTGGTTTTGCCGGCTCCATTGGGGCCAAACAAACCAAATCGCTCGCCTTCCTGAACTTCTAAATTTAAGTTAGTAAAACAGGAAGTTGATTGGCGGGGATAAGTGAACCCAAGATCTTGTATACGCACAGCTGCATTGCTCATGAATTCCATTTTATTTTGCTCAATGCCTGGAATGCTTTTTTCTCTATTTCAGAAATTTCGATAAGATAATCTCCCATCACATTGTAATCTGCCTGGCTGCCAATACGGCCTTTGTAAATACCTGCAGCCTGCACGGCGGCGGTGCGCCATTTATCACCGGCATCGGTAAATATTTTTGAAATGTCGATCAGTTCATCTTTTGGCAGGTAGGCATGTGCTTCCTGCAAAAATGCGCCGTAAATATAACGGAAGCCACCACCACCGGTACCGATCTCTTCCTGCATACGTACCAGCTGCGCCAGGTACAAACCGGCTTTTTCATCTCCCAGTTTGTTTTTCCATTTCTTTATTTTTCTTCCTGTGTTGGCAATACCTTTTACGCCGGCAATATTGCCCGGTATGCGTATCATGTGGTTTACGTTTCTTTTGATACCTTTTACAATTGCTTTGGCCATTTGCCCGTCTGTAACAATTCTTTTTTCTTTGGGATAATAGATCTGTCCACGGGGAGCAAAAGCACCTTTTGCAAAACGAACCCGCTGTAATTCATAATCGGTTAATGATGTAGGTGTTTCCATCACAGGGTCACTGATGAGGTATCGGTCTTCTTCCTTTCCAAAAACGATCATGTTATGAGCGTTGAAATGGAAGCGGTATTCTTTGGGAAAATAGGTAAGATAATAAACGCCTACCTGTGCACCAACAGGCTGCCCGGCAGCAAGACAATCGTCTAAATATTTTTTTCCTGATTCCTGGGATGAGAATTTTTTTCTGAAAACAGGTATATCCAATGCATTACAGGTTCTTTTAAAAATAAGGCCAGGCATGGTTCTGAAAGCAATGGCTGGTCCGTTATTAATTACAAGAAAAGGTAACTGAACGTAAAATAAACCTGATCCGATACCAAATGCAAGCGGCTCTGTAAGTTTTTCTGCACCGGCCCTTCTCAGCAGATTTGTGGTAACACCGTTTTCGCAATGCGCCGCCTGTAAATGTTTAAAATCAGTTGTCATGCACATTCATGGTTTTAAGCTCCTCCACACTTACATTAAATGCATCGGCGTATTTCTGTAATTTTTGTTCGGGTAAACTTTTAAAAACTGCGGGTTTTAAATGTCGTTTAATGGTCCATTTCCAAAACCCGGTATAAGAAGAAAGAATGCCCATATCCATCAATCTTAATTCTAAAAAATATAAAATAGGGCTTGCTTCATTATTCAGTACTTTTTGTTTTGCTGCTTCAATGCGCTTTTCAATATCCTGCCAGGCAAGGTCCAGCGCTTTGGTTTTTACATCCCAACCGGTACTGAGTTCTGTAGAATATTTTCCGGCGCCATCAACAGCATATACCACTTCCTTGGTTAATTTGTTAAGGGCGCCATCATCCTGGGGAATTTCTTCTTTTTTCATAATGAAGCTGCGTGTAAAGTTGAAATTACTACAATGTGTTGTAATTATAGCCTAAACAACTGTAAGTAAACTGTACATGTATGAGAAACGTGAACTTTCAGGTACCAGCAAAAATATTTTATCGCCAACCTTTAGCTTGCCGCTATGGAATAATTCATTAACCATAAAATAAACAGATGCTGCACCCACATTGCCAACCTCACTCAGGTTCACGAACCACTTATCGTACATGATGCCTGTTTCATTAGCGATCAGTTGCTGGTATATCTTGTCCTTAAAAAAGTTGCTGCTCATGTGCGGCAGAAAATAATCGATCTCTTCTGACTTAACACCATGCTTTGCCAGCGATGCACTTACACCATAACCGCCGTACAATACAATATTTTTGCTCAGCAGTTTTACATCCTGCTTAATGCTCATGATCGATTGCTCGGCCAGTTCCTGAGGTGTATAATCCTGGTAACTTTTTAAGCTGCCGTCTTTCAGTTTTTCGCAAGCCTGGTACATACAAGGCTCCAGTTCGTTGGCATAGGAAAAGCCTTCAATCCATTCTACTTTCAGGCTGATGCCATGCTCATTTTTTTTATTGGAAAGATGAAACGCAGCCGCACCATCTGATAACATCCATCTTAAAAATTCTTTTTCAAAACCGATATAAGGGTCGGCCACCAGTTCACTTAGTCTTTTTGCCTCGTCTTCAAAATTGTTTGAAACAAGCGAGACAGAAAAACGCTCAGAGCCGGTTGCAACAGAATCCTGTACATCACCGGCCCTGGTTGCCAGGTAGGCATACTTGAATGCATGCATGCCGGCACAACATACGCCCGATGGAGAAACTACTTCAACCGGTTTTGTTTCGGGTAAATAACCATGCACCATTACACCATGCGAAGGCATCAGCTGATCCGGCGTAGATGTTCCGGTACTTAACAATTCTATATTCTTAATTCCTTCCGGGTTATCCTTAAATAATGCTTTTACTGCTTCGGCAGTCATTTGTGCATTGGTATGTGTTGGTTTGCCCTCTTTGTTGAGTGCATAGAACCTGTTTTTTATGCCGTTGTTACGGAGCACAATTGCTTTCGACCTGGAAGGGGCATTGTTGATATATCCCAGGTAATCTTCCATTTCGTCGTTCGAAACGGGGTCATTAGGAAAATATGCCGCCGTATTAATAATGTAAACCTCGTTTAATGCCATCTCTTCTATAAATTAATTTACGCCTGAATAAAGTTGTTTTTGTTTTTTAATGCGCCCCGACAGGAATGGTTTAAAAAAAATGAAATCCACTGTCAGTATTATCGGGGCTGCTATAAACAGTGCAATTAAAAGATAATATTTGAATGCAACAAGCCAGGCTGTCTTTTTTTTCTTTTTGGCAATGATGTTGGCCCATATAGCAAAAATTTTACTAGCCTTTGACTCGATAAACATTAAGTTATATTTTACTTCTATCGCTTTCTGCCGGATCAGTTCATCCTGTAAACCATCGTAGCTTGTATTGTTTAAATATTTCAGAACTGTTTTGCCATAATCACTTGTTTTAGCAATATCAGCATCTGACACACCCGGTGTTGGAAAAATACCCAGCCAACGGCCCTTCTTTCCCTTAAACATCCAGTAGAAAATGGTGATGAAACTTATGAAATTATGATGCCTGTCAAATAAGGCAATGCTGCCAACCAGTTTTGCATCGGCATCTTTCAATATTTTTTTGATACGTTGCATGGCGCTGATCCACATATTGCGGGCGCCGGTAATTGTTACAACCGGTGTATCTTTTAAAACAGCTTTTACTGCCGGCGTATTTAAAATAGAATTAACCGGAATGCTGGGTGAAAGGAACCAGGCCTGGTAGCCAAGTATGACCAGGTCGTATTTATTTTCCTTCAGCTCAAATGGCTTCAGTTCAGTTGGTACGCTTAAAACGCAATCGGGCATTACAGAAAAAAACGCCTTGCCGTTCCAGGGAAACGGGTAATCGTTGGCAACATGCACACGAACCTTTTCAACAGTATTGCCAGCTTCCACCAGTGGTGCTGTAAAATTGTTCAGGATGTCTTCCAGCTGCCCCGATTGGGTATAATAAATGACCAGGATCTTTTTACTCATCTGCTGTAAATTAAGGCTAAAGCGATTTTAAAAATTTCGATTTTTTACTATAATCACTGATCGCTTGCTGAACCACCTGTGGCAGCGTTTTATAACCGGACCGTATTGCTGCAATATCCGTCTTAATATCATTGCTGTAATCAACAATTTTTGGAGCGTGTTCCTGTATGATCAGTCTTAAAAAACTGAATTCTGCGTTTTCCTTATCTTTTTTTATGGCAGCCTCCAGTTTTAAGCGGCCGGCTTTAAATAAACCAAGCTTTTCCTTGGCCCTGGCTACAAGCCCGGCTTTTTTCATGAGCAGGGCACCTTCATATGCATCTTTTTCAATTACAGAAGATGCTTTTATGGCGGCCAGCTGGCTGTTGATGGCTTCCATATTGTCTGAAGCCATGGCATTATAAAAAGCAGACCTGTCGAACCCTGTATTTAATTTATTTGCATTAACTGTTATAACTGAAAACAGGAAGAACAGGCTTATTAAAGGTTTAAAATTCATCATATCTGTAATAATATACAAAGATAAAGATTTATACAGGCACAGCTCTAATTCAATTGCAATCTAACTGTTAAGCTGAAATACGTGGAGCGTTCAGCGCTTTTACTAACAGTTTTTTGATAATCACAGTAAACTTGCTAAGGGGTTTTACTTTTTAAGGGATTGAACAAAAAAAAATCTGAACTAATTTATTCAATACACAATAAACCTTTCAATTTAAACGATTTAGAAACAGGAAATTTTGATGAACAGTAAAACAGATTTAAAACAAAAGAAGTACCCGGAAAGTAAACAGAACAACATATCAGCGCTAAAAAAACCTGGGCTGATATTAAAGATACTTGCATTGAAAACTATATTTCATCTACAGTTTTAAAGTTTTTATTGTTAGGCACGACAGGAGAAAGAGACTCTGCATACAGCAGGGTCTTTTTATTTCAGAGAATAATGATTGCAGCTCCAAACTGGCACAATAAACCAACCAGCAGGCCCATATAAATCTCTTTTTGACTGTGATCGCTTACTATTAACCGGGAGGTACAAACAATACCGGTGATCAGCAAAGCAAGGGATAACGGCCAGGCCATCCACATGCTGTTACTGTACATGATGATAATAAAAATACCCAGCATACCGCCGCAGCCAATGGCATGCATACTTATTTTATAAAACACATTGGCCACCAAAGCAATGGCTGTGGTTATAAAAACGCCGGTCATAAAGGAAGCAAGTACTGGCGATAATTCCGGCTTATAATTAAAAAGCACACGGGCCATCCAGAAGTAAAAGATCATATTGGCCAGGTATGGGCCAATGCGGTCTTCACGCGTATGTAACATGAACGATTTTACAAAACCCAGGCCCTTCATTACCAGTAAAGCAAAGGCCGGAAACAGAATGGTATTAAAAACGGTTGATCTCAGTATCTCAAATTTTGTGAAAAACCCGAGGCCCGAAAAATAGGATGGATGAAAGTTTATTAAAAACGCAACCACATAGAACGGGATGAACAGCGGGTGAAATACAACGGAAAAGATCTGAGCAAAAATTCTCAGAACAATATGTTGCTTTTGTTGCGGAGCAGTATTCATCGAGATGTTAAAGGAATCTGTCATAATTCTTTTCTTAAACGGGCAACAGAAATATTCAGTTGTTCCCTGTATTTGGCCACAGTGCGGCGGGCAATATTGTATCCTTTTTCCTGCAACATGTCGGTTAGTTTTTCATCACTGTACGGATGCTTTTTGTCTTCTGATTCAATGATATCGCTTAATATCTTTTTAACCTCCCGGGTACTTACTTCTTCACCACTGTCGGTTTGCAGGCTTTCACTAAAGAAGAATTTAAGCCGGTAGGTTCCAAATTCTGTTTGTACAAATTTACTGTTGGCAACGCGGCTTACGGTAGAAATATCGAGCCCGGTCTCTTCGGCAATATGTTTTAAAATCATGGGCCGCAGGTCTGTCTCTTCGCCCGAGATAAAAAATGCACGCTGGTAATTCATGATGGCTTCCATGGTATTCAGCAGTGTATTGTGCCGTTGTTTGATGGCATCAATAAACCATTTGGCCGCATCAATTTTTTGCTTGATAAAAAGTACCGCTTCTTTTTGCCGCTTGTCTTTTTTACTGCCACGGTCATATTCTTTCAGCATTTCGCGGTAACCTTCGCTGATTCGCAGGTCGGGCGCATTTTTATTGTTGAGTGTTAATTCAAGTTTGCCGGCATTGTTGTAAATAAAGAAATCGGGAACAACATAACTTTCGGCATTGGAAGAGCTGCCGCCAACAGAACCGGCTGGCTTGGGATTTAGTTTGATGATCTGGTTTATCACTTCCCGCAGCTGGTCGTCATTCAGATCAAAACCCCGTTGAATTTTTTCGTAATGTTTTTTGGTGAACTCATCAAAATATTTCTCCAGCACCCTGATGGCCATCTCCACATGTTTGCCTTCGTGCAGTTTTCTTTCCAGCTGCAACAATAAACACTCCTGCAGGTTACGGGCAGCAATGCCCGGTGGATCGAATTGCTGTATCTGCAATACCAGTTCGGCAATTTCTTCCTCGGTCGTGGTAATATTCTGCCGGAAAGCAAGATCATCCACAATGGCCGAAAAATCACGCCTTAAATAGCCATCGTCATCTAAATTGCCAATGATCTGCAGCGCTACTTTTTTCTGGTGTTCATCAATGGTGAGCATGCCCAATTGCTCAATCATCAGTTCATTAAAACCCTTCTCTACCTTAATGGGAATAACACGATCCTCATCAATTTCGGGATAATTGGTGTCCTTCAGCTTATAATCGCCCACTTCATCATCGCCCTCGTTTACATATTCACTGATATCTATATTATCATATTCATCCACGCTGCCGTCCATTTCGGTTTCATCGGATTCACTATCCGAAAACTCGTCCTTGGCCTCATCATATTCTGTTTCGTGCCCGTCTTCTGCTTCTTCCAGGGCAGGGTTTTCTTCAATTTCTTCCTTTATCCGTTCTTCCAGCTGGGCAGTAGGTACCTGCAGCAGCTTCATCAACTGAATTTGCTGTGGCGATAATTTCTGTAATTGCTTTTGATATAATCCCTGACTTAAAGCCATTAATACATTTCTTTAGGGTAAACACTCAATAGATCAAACAGATTAATCCATTCATTCATAAACAACGTAAATTTACACAGATAAGTGCAAGCAAGATGTATAAAAAAGCTAAAATTTTATTTTTCTGCATGATTTTTGTGGAGAGTAGCGCTTTTTGCCAGCAAACAGCCTTAAAATCTCCCCGGGATAAAAATTTATTTACAGTAAAACAACCTGATAAAAACATGACTTTGATGTATTGGATCAAAATTCCTGAAAGCAAATTGCAGCAGCCGGTCAGCAACCTGAAACCGGTAGTAAAATTAAACCCGCTTTCCTGTTCAGTTATCCATGCAGATTTTTATACGCAGGGTTTTGGCTTTTTCTGTAAGAAAGAACTGCAGTTTGAGAAGGCTACCAAAATTCCACTGAGATTCAGATTGGGCTCTTTGCAATACAATAATTACCTGGAAGGGAAACCCAATGCCGGTATCTTACCTTCATACTAACAATAAAAAACGGCAACTTTAAAATTGCCGTCTTTGTTTTACTTATAAGAATTTTTATACAGCCACCTTCTGTTCACTCAACACTTTCTTTATCACATTCACCATCTGGTCGCATTTTGTTTTCAGTTGCTCATCTGTCCATGCCAAGCTGATTGCAGTAGAGATACACCGGCTCATAATGGAATCGCTGGCGCTGAAATCCTTTGTGGCATGATGAATAACTGCAGCTTTCAGATCGGGGTGCAGGTTGTTTAATGTTACTGCATTTTTCAGGTGATCCCATTTGCTGATATAATGCCAGTTGTT
>JBJTMN010000406.1:0-4707 GCA_046070545.1 Ferruginibacter sp. | reverse complement strand
TCTATTCAGTTGAGCTACGCAGCCATTTTTCGGACGGCAAAGATAGGAATTTATTGTATTCTTACAAAAGTGAACATTTATTATTTTACAAATTAAAAGGCATAAGAAGACCAGGTTGACAAAATCCCTGCTTTAAAACCCGGGATATTCCTTATGCTGAGCTGTATACTGCCTTACCGCGACTTTACAACGATAATAAAGTATATAAAAGAGTTTCTTTCTGTCAATCCATCACTTCATAGATATTCATCGCACCAGATTTGTTTTTCAGATTCACTTCGCCTACCCTGCGGCAATTGAATGATTCTTTTACTTTTTCATAGGAATTTTCATTGATCACGATCTGGTTGGGGCCGGCAACAGACTGCAGGCGCTGTGATGTATTCACCGTGTCGCCAATAACCGTATAATCGAGGCGGCGCAGACTTGCAGAGCCGATATTGCCTGAGATCATTTCCCCGCTGTTGATACCAATGGAAACCTGCGGGATAAAACTGATATTTTCCAACGCAGGCAAATGCTTTATTTTATTGCGTACGGCCAGGCAGGCATCAATGGCTCTGTCCAGGTGATAATCTCCCCGAAAAACAGCCATTACTGCATCCCCGATAAATTTATCAATATAACCTCCCTGTGCAATGATCTCTTTAACCATTACATCAAAATATTTATTGAGCAGTCCGACCACTGTATCGGCAGATTCATTTTCGCTGATGGAAGTAAAACTGCAGATATCCAGAAAAGCTACGGAGGCTTCAACAGTTTCATTGGCAACCAGTGAAGATTCAAATTCACGCCCCCCCATAAAGTTCAAGACCGTTTCATCCACATACATTTTAAGGATATTGTTTTCCTTAATGGCCTTCATCGTATCCTTCAGCTGGTTCACGTGTTTGATGGTCTTTTCCATCGTAAGGTCCAGGTCTTCAAAATTTACCGGTTTGGTAATAAAATCAAAGGCACCCCGGTTCATGGCAGTGCGTATATTATCCATATCGCCATAGGCCGAAACAATCACCGATTTCAACAGGCCATTTTGCTCGCCCAGTTTGGTAAGCAGGGTAAGACCATCCATTTCGGGCATATTGATATCGCTGAGTACTACGTCCACATCCGGGTTCTGTTCCAGCTGTTCCAATGCATGCCTGCCATTCATGGCAAATACAAATTCATATTGGCGGTCGCGTATCTTTTGCCTGAACTTCTGTTTGATCAGTACTTCCAGGTCTGTTTCGTCATCAACTACTAATATTTTCGACATCAGTTTATTTGGTTTAATTTTTCTTTTAAAATACTAAAATCGAGCGGTTTGGTAAGAAAATCATCGGCACCCAGTTGCATGGCCGTATCATAATTTTCTTTATCGCCATAGGCGGTTATCATCATCACCCTGGGTGGAGGTTTATGGTATTTATTTTTGATCTCCTCCAGCAGCTGCAGGCCACTCATACCGGGCATATTGATGTCAGACAATATCAGCACAGCTTCCTGCTCATGCTGGTTAAGGTACTGCAGCGCATCTTCTCCCGAGAAGGCAAATACAAATTCCATCAGGCCATCCCTGATCTCTTTGCGGAACCGCTGCTCAAAAAGCACTTGTACATCCTGTTCGTCATCGACTACTAAAATTTTCATTGTGTCAATTTAAGGTTTATATAGTATATGTTGTCTTAATCACAGATTCAGACTATGGGTAAGATAATAATAAAAACAGAGCCCATCCCTTCTCTGGTTTCCACTTTCAGTTCACCGCCATGTCCCTTGGTAACAATATCGTAACTCATACTCAGTCCCAAACCCGTTCCCTGCCCGGTGGGTTTGGTGGTAAAAAAGGGTTGAAATATTTTATCCAACACTTTTTGAGGGATGCCGTTGCCATTGTCTTCAACCTTCACCTCAACCGTATCCTTTTCTTTCTTTGTACTCACTGTAACGGTTGGTTCATAACCAGGTGGATTTTGTTTCTTCTTTTCATCTACCACATAAAATGCATTGGTAATTAAATTTAAAATAACCCTGCCCATATCCTGGGGAATGATATTGATATTACCAATGCTTGCATCAAAATCTGTTTTCATCGTTGCGTTGAAAGATTTATCCTTTGCACGCAGGCCATGATAAGCCAATCGTAAATATTCATCACACAAAGCATTGATATCCGTTAGTTCTTTAATGCCACTGCTGCTGCGGCTGTGTTGCAGCATGCCTTTTACAATGGCATCGGCACGTTTGCCGTGATGGTTTATTTTTTCTAAATTTTGAACCAAGTCATTAGCAATGGCTTTTACTTCGCCAGTATTTCCCTTATCAACCTCCTCAACCATTTCCGCTATCAACTCTTTACTCACTTCACTGAAATTATTTACAAAATTCAACGGGTTTTGAATTTCATGAGCAATGCCGGCGGTAAGTTCGCCCAGGGAAGCCATTTTTTCTGACTGGATCAACTGGGATTGGGTAGATTTCAATTCGGCATAAGCTTTTTCGATCTTTTTCTTATCCTTATTCTTCTGAACATATCCATAGGCAAGAAATATACCCAACAACAGGAAAGCCGCGATAGCCCCATACTGCAGGTTCCTGGTGCGTTTGGCAATAGCATCCTTTTTCGCCTGCTCCGACTTTTGTTTTTCCTGTTCATTACGGAACCGTTCCTTTTGTGCTTCCTTTCGTATTTCGTCTCCTTTCAATTTTTCGGACAGAGAAATGTATTCCTTATAATGAACCAGGGCGCTCATACCATTGCCCATGGCCGAATCGATCTGCATCGCCAGCAATTCCATTTTAGCCGGTATTTCCAGGTCAAACCATTGCTTTCTGAAATCAACAAGGGCCTGTTCATTGATGCCTTTCGCTCTGGCATAGTCACCATTCCCGAAATAATCAAGTGCCAGTGAATACTGCCAGACGGGCTTCATGTTTGAAAAATGATTTGAGTCAGCCATACTAACAACCCTGCTGTGAAAAGTCATGGCCTTGCTAAAATCTTTCTGTTTGGCATAGATCAGCCCTATTTCATTTAACACAGTTGCAGTTTCATAATGATTATCTGCCGAATCAAACAAACGAAGGCTTTTCTCAAAATTCAGCAACGCATTGCTATAATCACCCTGGTCACTATAGGTCATCCCGATCCACTCATAAACCAACCCAGTTTTTTGATAACGGTGGTCTTGTGCTGCACAAAGAACAATCAACCTGTTATAGTATTCCAGTGCCTTGTTGTTGTTGTGTTGTTTAAGATAAAATCCACCTATGGCAGCCAATACATTATACAGTTGAGTGATATCCCCTGACTTCTTTGCAATGTCCAGGGCTGCCTGGTAATTGGCCATAGCCTGGTCATATTCTCCAAAATCCCTGTAGAGGTCAGCTAGTTGTAAAAGGCTGGACGCAAGACCTGTTGAATAATTGTGTTTGCGGCAAAAGGCAATGGAAGATTGAATGGATTCGAACGCTTTGTCAAAATTTCCTGCCGACCGGTGAAAAGCACAGAGGAATTCGTACGCGTATCTCACCTGCGAACTATCCCTGAGCTTAGTGAAAATAACCAGGCTTCTTTGCATGTTGGAAAAAAACAGGGCAGAATCTTTTTTACCATCCAGGTACATGCCGGCTATTTGCAGAAGGAATTCCGCTGTTCTTTTTTCGCTTCCGTTCATTTCTAATGATCTCAGGCGGGCATCGTTGAATTCCAAGATCCTGCTCCACTCAGTTGTATTGTTGTTGCTGTAATATGCAACTACAAAACTTAATAAATCCCGTTCCTTTCCCAATAGCATCTCCCGTTCTTCTTCTGTATGCGGTTTCAACAAAAGTTTGTCAATGAGAGTCAACGCAGGACTTGCATATAATAGCTTATCTTTTTTATTGCAGGTTTTACCCAGAGCCATGAAGATATCCAGTCTGGTAGTATCCGCTGCCGTTATTTTTAACAAGGCATTCAACGAATCCATTCTCCTGTTTTGAGAAAAACAGGAATATTTAAGTAATAACAGCAAAGTAAGTAATATCGTCTTTCTTATTCTCATACGAAGCAGAACACATTTTAAGGTAAAAAATATCAGTCTGGTATTAAAATGGTAAATGTTGTCCCTTCTCCCTCCGTTGTCTCCACGGTTATTTCACCCCCATGGGCTTTTACAATATCATAACTCAAACTCAATCCCAACCCTGTGCCCTGCCCCGTTGGCTTAGTGGTAAAAAAGGGCTGAAATATTTTATCCAACACTTTTGGAGGAATGCCGTTGCCATTATCCGCAACCTTCACCTCAACCTTATCCTTTATTCTTTTTGTACTGATAGAAACTGTCGGCTCATATTTGTCACCCTGAGCTTGTCGAAGGGCTTTCTTTTTTTCATCCACCACATAAAATGCATTGGTAATTAAATTTAAAATAACCCTGCCCATATCCTGGGGAATGATATTGATCTTTCCGATGCTTTCATCGAAAGCGGTGATCATTTTTGCATTGAATAATTTGTCCTTTGCACGCAAGCCATGATACGCTAAGCGTAAATACTCATCACACAGTGCATTAAGATCGGTGGACTCTTTTACACCACTGCTGCTGCGGCTGTGTTGCAGCATGCCTTTTACAATGGCATCGGCACGTTTGCCGTGATAATTTATTTTTTTTTCATTTTCAGCAATATCACTGGCAATGGAAATGGCAGCTTCACTGCTTCCTGTTTTTAATTCCGTTT
>JBJTMN010000405.1:0-2928 GCA_046070545.1 Ferruginibacter sp. | reverse complement strand
TCATTGGGTGCTTATGATTTCAGAAATGGCAGGCCAGGTTTATATGCACTGAAAGGTTCTGCTGCTGTAAAAGGTACAGCATTGGATGATGCCATCTTTGGTAACATCTTATTACCCGATAACAAGAGTCCGAGAGCGGTTGATATCTTACCGATATTTTATACCGGCGTGCCAAACCTGGCTCCTTATCAATTAGCAACAGGAAAAACTGGTGGCCCGCTTTCTGCAGGTAAACCTTTTATAAATAATTTTTTACCAACGTTGGGAGATATGCTGCGCCTGAACATGGCCGTGCCTCCTACTCCACGTAACGATCCTAAATTCAGCAGCCTGGGTATTGTAAATGCAGCGGTGCTGGGACTTACAGACCCTGCTTACAACTCAAATGCAAATATCCAGTTTATACCAAATATGGATGGCTTCCCTAACGGCAGAAGACTGGAAGATGATGTAACGACCATTGAACTGCAGGCAGTAGGTGGCGTTGCTTTGGCGGCTATTGGTTTATGGTATGATGACTATAAAAATGACGGTATGCCGGTTACTACTAACCTGGTGAATGTACTCAGTTTTTCTGCAGGGCCCACCAAGAACGATACCACCTTTAAACCAGCTTTCCCTTATGTACAGGCTCCATGGAGAGGTTATGATTATACTGTAAAACAAAGATTCTAACCTTAAAAAATTAACCACTATAAAAATAAATTATGAAACAATATTTTAAAATACTCACTGCCCTGCTGATCTGCACCACAGCATTTACGTTACATGCTGCTGCATCCAGTCACCGGGAAGCGCCGTTGATCAGTAATGATCCCCTGGCTGATAATACGGATTTGTATGCGTTCCGCAGTCCGGCAGATTCAAACAAGATCGTACTCATTGCCAATTATATTCCTTTTGAGCATCCGGCCGGGGGCCCCAACTGGTACACCTTTGGTGAAAATATCCGTTACGAGATCCATATTGATAATAACACGGCCACAACAGGCGATGATATCATCTATCGTTTTACATTCAATAAAACCAATGAGGATGGTTCTACTTTCTTCAACATTCGTTTAGGTAAGCAGAATGTAAAAACTACCTATACCTGCGAAAGAAGTATTAACGGCGGTGCCAGTTTTAGTGCTATCGTTACAAATGGTGTTGTACCTCCGCCAAACATTGGCCCACGCTCTATTGAAGGCGGTGTTGGTTTAGGCGCTACTGATTATAATGCACTGATGACTGCGGCTATTGCAACAGCCAGCACAGGCGAAAAAGTTTTCTGTGGCCCTATTGATGACCCTTTTTTTGTTGACCTGGGTGGTGCATTTGATGCCGGTGGTTTCAGAACTACCGGTGCAAGAGACGGACTGGCAAAATACAATTGCCATACCATTGCTATTGAAGTTCCTATTTCTACTTTGCAAAAAACTGGTAAAACAACCGCACAGGCAACCAGTATCTTAGATCCTGAATTTGTAATTGGTGTATATGCAAACGCCAGCAGACCTTCTATCACAACCTTAAGTACCGATGGAACCAAACCAACAACTTCTGGTGCATGGATACAGGTTTCAAGACTGGGCATGCCATTAACCAACGAAGCTGTTATTGCCATTGGCGATAAAGACAAATGGAATGCAACGGCTCCTTCAGGCGACGGACAATTTGTTCCTTACTTTAAAAATCCCGAGCTGGCTTTATACATGGATGATTCCCAGTTTGGTGGTGCTGTACCGGGTTTGGCTAAATTAAGAATTCAAAAAGCTTCTTTAGGTGCTTTCGATTTCAGGAATGGTAAACCAGGTTTATATCCTTTAAAAGGCTCTCCTGCTGTTGCAGGCACTGCTTTGGATGACGCTATTTTCGGTAACATCTTATTACCCGATAATCAAAGCCCGAGAGCAGTTGATATTTTGCCGATATTTTACACCGGTGTTCCAAACCTGCGCCCATACCAGCTTGCAACAGGAAAGGGAGGAAATCCGCTGGCTGCCGGCAAACCTTTCATCAATAATTTTTTACCAACCCTGGGTGATTATCTGAGGCTGAACATGGCCGTGCCCGTTACACCACGTAACAGTGCCGACTTCAGTCCGCTGGGTATTGTGCAGGCGGCAGTGTTGGGATTAACCGATCCAAGATTTAACGGAAGCGCCGCTTTGCAGAACATTCCAAACATGGATGGTTTCCCTAATGGCAGAAGACTGGAAGATGATGTTACTACCATTGAATTACAGGCCGTAGGTGGTGTTGCTTTGGCAGCTATTGGTTTGTGGTACGATGATTATCCAGGCACCGGAAGCCCGGTTACGCCACAGTTGCTGAACACACTTACTTTTAAAGAAGGTGTTGGCAGGAACGATACAACTTTCAAAACCTCATTCCCCTATGTACAAACACCCTGGAGAGGTTTTAATGGCCCGGGTTACACAGGACCAAAGAGTAATGTGTATGGCGGTAACTTAGGATTGTCGCCTGACCCGATCGCGTTGACAGCATTTCCAAGTCCGTTCAAAACATCTACTACTTTCCATTACAGGCTTAACCAGGATGCAAATGATATTTCAATCGTTATTACAGATGCAGCCGGCAGAAGGATCGCTGTGATCAAAGAAAGCAGCAGAACCAAGGGAGATTATTATGTACCATTCACCAAAACCAACCTGGCAGCAGGCGCTTATTACGCAAGGTTGTATGTTGATGGTATCAAATCAACTACGGTTGGCATTATAAAAACAAATTAAAATAAAAGAGGCCACGAATTTCACGAATTGGCACTAATAATACAGACTATTCGTGTTCATTAGTGTAATTCGTGGCTAACAAAACTGCGAAGCAGTTAAAACATTTTGTTAAAAAGGAGAACCAGGGTTCTCCTTTTTTCGTATCTGATTAAAAACTACACAAAATGAAAAAGACTTTAACCCTCGTAACATT